>NZ_BAIO01000043.1 GCF_000613305.1 Komagataeibacter kakiaceti JCM 25156 | reverse complement strand
TCGGCCGCCAGCTGCAGGCGGCGTGAGGCGGTCATGGACAGGCGGGCGACCTCGGCCACGACCGCCCCCAGTCCCTGATGGCGCAATGCCTCCTCGAAACAGGCCAGGACATCGACGTCCGAACTGGCCGCGACATAAATGGTCCGTCGTGCCGACAGGCCGACCTGCTGCAGTGCCGGGGCATACAGGTCCTGACGGGTGGCGATCCACAGCACCTTGCCCCGTGTCCGCGCTGCGATTCCGGCAGAAAACAGCCCGGATGCCGCCGCATTGAGGGCATCATGACCGCCGCCTGCCACCTCATGCAGCGCGCCCAGCGCCAGGCCACCATCCGGCAGACGACCGTCAATCTCAGGCATGCCGAAGGGCAGCACGCCCCGCCTGCGTCGGCCCTGGGCCTTCGAGGCGGCTGACCTGTGCTCTCAGCGCCTCCAGCGCGGGACGGGGTTCGGGTGCGGGCATGGGGTCGGACAGTCCATTCGGGTGTTTCTGGCACGGAATCAGTGATCGTGTTCGTTATTTGTTCTGGTACGGTGACGAATGTCAACCCATCCTGGAAAAGCGGCTGTGATCCGGACGCGGGTAAAGGCGTGTCGGTCAATCCAGGCTTGATGAAAACTGTCTAGATTGCAGGAGTTTATCAGGAACAGTCCAGCCGTCCCCGTCCTGCAGGGTGGATACCGTCCGGCAGGGCACCCATATTCGGACTCGCGAAAGGACGGCGTGATGTGCAACCTCTATGCGATGACCAGCAACCAGCAGGCGATCCGGGAGGCAGCCAGGGTCATGACCGACCGCACCGGCAATCTCTGCCCCCTGCCCGAGATCTGGCCCAACACCATGGCGCCCATCGTGCGGAACACGCCGGATGGTCGCGAACTGGTCATGGCGCGCTGGGGCATGCCCACGCCGCCGGGCTACCTGAAAGGCCACAGGTCGATCGGGGTGTGACCAATATCCGCAATCCGACCTCGACCTGGTGGAAGCGCTGGGAAGGTGTCGCGCATCGCTGCCTGGTGCCGCTCACGGCCTTTTCCGAACCGGAACGCCTGCCGGATGGGACCAGCAGGCCCGTCTGGTTTGCCCGTAGCGATGGGGAGCCTCTGGCTTTCTTTGCAGGGATCTGGTGCCAGTGGACGTCAGTGCGGAAACTGGCGGATGGCGAGACGACGGATGACCTGTTCGGCTTCCTGACCACCACGGCCAATCGGGAGGTCGGCGCCATTCACCCGAAAGCCATGCCGGTCATCCTGACCCGGCCGGAAGAACTGGATCTGTGGATAAAGGCGCCCTTGGACGATGCGCTACAACTGCAGCGCCCCTTGGTGGATAACGCCCTAACGGTGGTAAATGCTCCTGCGGGAAATAAATATTAAATGTCGCTCTTAGCGGAGAAGCTGTCTGGCCGGACGTGCCGGGTGGAACGGTGCAGTAGTCGGGTGCAGAGCCTTTGCTCCAACGCGTTTATCGCAGCAGAGCCCGAGCGGTGGCCCTGCAACTCGACACCGGCGATACGTACGCCTTTCCTGCCTTCGCCGATGGAATCCGACGCGTGCTGCGCGAATGGGGGGCAGAGCGTTTCAATTATCTGATCAACATGGCCGGTACGTCCCGTAGCGGGTTGTTTTGCGAAGTGACCGAAGAAGATTTTGATGCCGCCTATCGCGTGCATGCCAAAGGGCCATTTTTCCTGACGCAGACGTTGCTGCCATTGATCGCGGAAGATGGCCGGATCGCGAACATCTCATTCGGTCTGATGCGCTTTGCTTATCCCGGCCGGATTGCCTACGCTGCCATGAAAGGGGCGGTGGAAGTGATGACGTATCTACATGGTCAAGGGACTTGGATCCTGTCGTATTGCCGCCAACACCGTCGCGCCGGGCGCGATCCAGACGGATTTCTGAGGGGGCATGGTCAGGGATAATCCGGACATCGCCCGTCACATCGCGGAGATCACCGCACTTGGCCGTCCTGACTACCCAGATGACATTGGCCCGATGATCGCCTCACTCCTGTCCGAGGACAATTGTTGGGTCAACGCGCAGCAGATCAAAGTCTCCGGTGGTCAGGCCATCTGAAGGCTGGCCGTTCCACAAATGGAACGCCATAGTGATTCCGTCAGGAGACCAACAGGCGCTTCCGCGTGATCTTTCCGGACACGGTGGTTGGCAGATGCCTGACGAAGCGGACTTCTTTCAGGCCAATCCAGCGTCCGAGGACTGCGTTAACCCGCGCAACGATTTCCTCGGCAGAAGGCGCGTATTCCGCTTCGGGATCTGGCACCACATAAGCGATAGGTCGCTGCCCTCTCAGTTCGTCCGGAATTGCGACGACAGCACACGCATGAACGGCAGGATGGGTGGCGATGATCTTTTCAACCTGCACGCCCGAAATCCGCCGTCCTGCGACCTTGATGACATCATCGGAACGTCCGAGCATATGCACGGCGCGGCTGGCCTCGATCATGCCTTCGTCAAAGGTGCGATAATACTGGCCGGTCTCGTCCAGGTAAGCTGTAGGAACATGGATCGCTCCATCCTTCCATACGCCAGCCAGACAGCCGGGCGGCAGCGGCAGAGAAAGGACAATCTCGCCGCACTGTTCACCGGGTATGGACGGCACAATTTCCGGGCGAAATCCCGGTGCAGGTCGCCCAATGTCGTTCATGAGCGAGACCGGCTCGCGCTCGGGCAGGCCAAAAAAATGAGCGGTGATGCTCCACCCCGTTTCAGTCTGCCACCAGTGATTGACCACGGGTTTGCAAAAATAGGATCGTGCCCACTCCA
This sequence comes from Komagataeibacter kakiaceti JCM 25156, assembly GCF_000613305.1. The sequence continues at coordinate 8,399 of NZ_BAIO01000043.1, read as the reverse complement.
GCAATGTCGGATCCGCATATTCCCCAGCCACGAAAATGCGGGCAAGTGCTGGCAGGATGGCCCCTGACAGGTTGCGGCTTTCCTGCCGCATGAGGCGCATCTGGGTGGGTGTGGTGAACAGGCATTTCACCTCGTGCTCATGGCAAAGCGCGCGGATAGCGGAAGCCGATGCGCCGCCTTCCACGATCACGCTGGTGCAGCCGCTGAGCAGCGGCGCATAGACGCCGTAGGAATGGCCAACCACCCAGCCCAGGTCCGATGTGGTGAAAAAGGTATCGCCGGGTTTGCAGCCGTAGATCAGCTCCATGGACAGGGCGAGAGCCACAGCATGCCCGCCATTGTCACGCACAATGCCTTTCGCATTGCCCGTCGTGCCGGACGTGTGAAGAATATACAGGGGATCTTCGGAGCGCAGCGTGACCGGCTCTGCCGGTGCGGACTGTTCCAACGTGCGAAAATCATGATCCCGCACTGGCAGAAGCGATGCCGGACAGGCTTCACGCTGCACGATCACGCAGGCCTGCGGTCTATGCGTCGTTTTGGCCAGCGCCTCATTCAGGGCAGGTGCGGATGGAATGGGCGTCTGCCCCTGAAAGCTGCAACTGGCAATGATGATGACCTTCGGTGCTGCGTCATCAATCCGTCGTGCCAGTTCAGGCCCGGCGTAACCGGCGAAAACCACCACATGCACGGCGCCGATCCGCGCACAGGCCAGCATGGCAATAGTCGTTTCGATCATGGTCGGCATGGCGATCAGGACGCGGTCGCCCTGCCCTACCCCCAGCGCGCGCAGGCCACCGGCAAACCGGGCCACCCTGTCCTGTAGTTCCCGGTAGGTTACCACCTGCCGTTCCTTTGTGGCGCAGGAATGCCAGATCAGCGCCGCCTGCCCGCCGCGTCCGTCCTCTACATGCCGGTCGACGGCGTTATGGCAGGTGTTGAGCGTGGCGTCGGGAAACCAGTCATGCCAGCCATCCGCCCGCGTCCTGCATGCAGTCACAGGTACCTGTTTCCATGTGATGCGTTGCGCCGCAGCCAGCCAGAACTGTTCTGGCTGGTTCCGTGCCGCATCATACATTGCCTCATATGTTGTCCATGGAAGCATGGCGGTTACTCCGTTCAGGCTACAGGCACGTCTTTGCCGGTGATCTGGCTGGCCAGCCACGCGGCATCACGCGAAACGCCGGAGAACCGTCCCGATCCCCAGGTGTGCAGCCATGGCAGGCCGAGGAAGTAGAAGCCCGGCGCATCGGTCACGCCGCGATGCCAGACCGGCTTGTTGGCCCCATTGAAGACCGGCACGTCGATCCAGCGATAATTCGGGCGGAAGCCGATGCACCAGAGGATCGAAGTGATCCCGGCAGCCTTCAGGTCGAGCGGGGTGTTACTGCCATCGGGCTCCCACACAGGCACATAAGGGGCTTCGGTCGGGGCCGTGATCCCTTCACGGGCGATATAGCGTCGATGGATTTCTTGATGTCGGCATTGGTCTTGTCCGCATCATCAAGGTTTTCCGCAAGATCCGGCGCGAAGTGCGCCACTTCATCGCGGATTGTCTCCAGCGTGCCGTGCAGGCCCACGCCTTCCTTCGCGAACTTGCGCAGATCAAGGTCATGCCCGCCATTTCGGCCCGTGACATAATGATTGGTCTTGTCGCGTGCACCGTCACGCAAAGGATGATTATCCACCGTCAGGTCATAGAAGTGCATGTCCGCCAGCCAGTCCACAACGTCGCGGCCACGGTAGAAGCGTGAGACGCGCGGGGCAGAGCCGACACAGAGATGGACCTTGCGTTTTTCAAGGAACAGGTCCTCGACAATCTGCGCGCCGGACTGGCCGCTGCCCACGACCAGAACCGCGCCTTCAGGCAACTGGGCCGCGTTGCGGTAATCCTGCGAGTGAACCTGATGAATGGCGGGGTCGATGCCGCTGGCATAGCCGGGGATGACCGCGTCCTGATATGCGCCGGATGCGATAACAACATGTTTCGCGTGCCAAGTCTCACCACCTGCTACCACGCGATAGCCACCACCTTCATGGCGGGTGATGGAGGTGACGGCTGTGTGTTCACGCAGGGGCGGGTTGAAGGAGGCAACAAATCCCTTCACGTAGTCAATGATTTCCTGCTTCACCATGAAGCCGTGCGGGTCTTTCCCCTTGTAGGGATGACCGGGAAGTTCGCACTGCCAGTTCGGTGTGACCAGGCAGAAATTGTCCCAGCGCTCATCATCCACGAATGGCAGGCGGTCTTTGCCTCAAAGACGATGTGCTCCACCTTCTCGCGGCAGAGATACCAGCTCAGGGACAGGCCAGCCTGGCCACCGCCCACGATGATGACGGGGATGCTTTTCTCGTTCTGTGTCATGGTCGTTCTTTTCGTCTCAATAACTGAAAGACAGGATGCGCACCTGCGCATCGGACTGGTTCAGGAAGGGCGCACCGGCCTGCCTTATGGCCTGAAGCTGGCCAAGGGCGCGGCTGCATGGGAAGCCGTAGCGGGCGCGAACACGCTCGCTGGCGTCCGTCAGGGCGGTGTCCGCCTTTTCAAGAAACTCCCGGACCGGATAATCCTGACCGGGCGTGAAGTGATCCCTTATGACCAGCGACGGGGAGTAACAGTCAGTCTCCTTCCCATCGGGCCAGCGCACGCGAAAGGTCATTTCGGGCATGGTGAAAGAACTCCTGAAGCAAGAGCATCGGTGCGCGACCGCGCCGCCAGACGCCGGTATGCGGGGAGGTGACGGCTGGCGACGCTGCCCCAGTCGAAACGGCGGGCGGTTGCGGGGCCGCTGGCCCGGAAATGGTCACGGCTTTCGACGCGTAGGGCGTCGCACAACGTCATGAACAAGGTGTCGGGGTGCGCCGGTTGGCACCACAGCGCATCCGTTGCCGAAAAATGCTCCGTGAAGGGTGCGATTGCCGGCACAATAACAGGCGTGCCGCAAGCCAGGGCTTCCAGCGGGCACAGCCCGAACCCTTCGGTTACGGATGGATAGGCCAGCACGTCCGCCTGCCGGTAGAATGAAGGCATGTCTTCATCCGCAACCGGCCCGGTGATGGTGACATGATCGGCCGCACCGCTTTCGCGCAGACGCGCCATGAATCGGGTGCGGTAGGCAGAATGATCCAGCAGCGAGGCCCCGCCCACCACAACCAGATGCACGTCCGGCCGTTCGCGGCGCAGGGCCACAAACGCTTCCAGCAGGTACAGCGTGTTCTTACGCCGCTCGATCCCGCCCATGGACAGGATCAGGTGCTGATCGACAGGCAGGTGATACCGTGCCCGCAGTGAAGTATCCTGCATGGTTGGCATGGGCGAGAAGCGCACGGGATCAACCCCGTTGCCCACGACCGGGGCTTCGCGGCCATGGTCGTTGCGCAGGGCATCTTCCCACATTGTGCTGACGGTAAACAGTTCGGCCGCCGCCCTGATCCCCCGTTCCTGCCGCGCGGCAAGGACCGGGTGCGTGAAATGGTCAAGATGGTGGACCGTGCGGGCAAAGCCCGGTATCCGTCCCTCTTCCACCAGTTCGGCCAGTGCATTGGCGCTGATCGGGTCCTGCGCGTGCAGCACGTCAAAATGCTGCCCACGCAGGGCGTCCCTGATCTCGCCGATGCGGCGTTCCACCAGCGTTGGCAGGTCGGTCTCGGGCACGGCCGGGATGCAGTTTGTGGCGCAGCGGGGCGTGCGGAAGAAACCGGCCCCGGTCGCGTCCGGCGCGATCAGCGTGGCGTCGTGGCCTGCGTCGCACAGGGCTTCGGCCAGTGCCATGCCATGCACCACGCCGCCACGCGGATTGGTGGAATGAGTCAGGATGCCGATGGAGAGGCTCATGGCACACACCCCATGAGCGGCGTCCGGGCGAGATCCCAGAAGGTTTCTTTCTCGTCCGCCCATGTGACATCCAGCCGCTGCGTGCTGTCACACTGACCGATGACAGAAGCCGCAATGGCCCGCCCATGAAAGCGGGCCATGATCGCTTCGGCATCTTCGGGGCGCGCCGTGAGCAGGTAGCCATAGCTGGGGAATGCGGACAGCCAGCGTTCCATTGGTGCATCGTCGGGGCGTGGAATGTCATCGAGCGTGATGGTCATACCGATACCCGAACATTCGGCTAGCATGAGCGCGGTGCCCAGCAGTCCGGCCATGCTGATATCCTTGGCAGCGCGGCTCAACCCGTCCTCGGCAATGCCGGGCAGAAGTGCGAGATCACCCCGAAGACGCGCCGCCCCCTCGGTGCCGCACAGCGCGGAACTGGCGTCCCAGAACGGATGCGGGTCATGCCAGCGGCCACGCAGGTCGATGGCGGCGATCAGGACCTCGCCCGGTCGGGCATCGAAACTGGTCAGCAGATGACAGGCACGGCCAAGGATCGCGACTGACAGCGAATTATGGGTGCTGCGCATGTTGGTATGACCGCCGACAACCGGTACGCCATAGGTGCGCGCACCTTCATGCAGACCGGTCAGAATGGACGCGGCCGCCTCGGATGTATCGCTCCACAACGCATCCACCACCGCCACAGGGCGACCACCCATGGCCGCGATGTCGCTGACATTGACCATCACGCCGCAATACCCGGCAAACCACGGCATGGCGCGCACGAAGCTGTCCTGAAACCCCTCGCTGGCCAGCAGGAGATAGCCATCGCCATCCGGTATGGCGGCGCAGTCATCTCCAAGGCGGATACCATCGCTTGTATCCCGACCAAGAATTGCGACGGTTTCGGCAATATCCTGTTTGCCCGCAAGGGCCCGACCGTGTCGAAGCGTGCGCAGCAGTGTAGTCAGTTCGTGTGCCATCATGCCACCTGCCGGTTACGAGGCTGCGGGCGCAGCAGCCAGGTCTGGTCCTGGCCATGCGCCGGATAGCGTGAGAGGTCAGCCTGCATGTCGTGATGGGGCAGCCCATGCAGGGTCATGGCTCCAAGGCTTTTCCAGTGCAGGCGGCGGAAGAACAGCACGTTCTGTTCCTGTACCTGGGCCAGGAACCGCGTGGCGCCAAGCCCGTGCGCCGTGCTGACCGCCATGCGGATGAGTTCCGCGCCGATCCGTCCCAGTTTGCGATGGTCTTCATGGACGGCCAGACGGGAGCCGCGCCAGACGCCGGACTCGGCCTCATGGATGCGCACCGCGCCTACCACCCGGTCCGGCATGCCCGCCATGCAGCACGCCGCGATGATGGGAATGGCAACCGCGTCGATTGCGTCCCGGTCATCATCCGCAAAGACCTGCTGTTCGGTGCAGAACACGTCGCGGCGCAGCGCATGGTAGCCCGCCCGTTCCCACGGCGTGCGGGCCAGACGCACGACATATTCCGTAGGATGAACGGGCGGTCGTCCACGTCTTCGAGGATCGCTGTCATTATTCGTACGCCGAAAGGGAGGAACAGGCGCCACACCGGCCGCACCCGGCGCGGATGTCGGTGGATTTCATGTTCGCCTCGCGCAGCATGCGCCCGAGTGGTGCGAGCACGGACTTCATGAAATCGGCCGAAGGCGGCGCGTGATTTTCCAGTGGTGTTCCGGAAATGGGCACGAACGGCACCACGAAGGGATAGACCCCAAGTGCGATCAGCCGTTCGGCCAGCGCCAGAATATCTGCGGCACTGTCGCCAAGACCCGCCAGAATGTAGGTATTGACCTGTCCGCGCCCGAAGATCGGCACGGCGCTGGCGAAAGCGTCCATATAACGATCGACGCTGACCGTGGCCTTGCCGGGCATGATCTTCTCGCGCACCGCCTGTGTTGCGGCTTCGAGATGCATACCCAGGCTGTCGGCCCCGGCGTCGCGCAGCCGCTCGAACCAGCCGTGATCGCGCGGCGGTTCGCACTGCACCTGAAGCGGCAGATCCACAGCCGTCCGGATGGCACGGGCTGATTCCGCCAGCACGGCCGCACCCCGGTCCACCACGTTAGGCGTGCCGGTCGTCAGCACCATGTCGCGCACACCGTCGAGTTCCACGGCGGCCTTGGCGACCTCGGCCAGTTGCGCGGGTGTCTTGTAGGCAATGGTGCGATCGGCCTCCAACGACTGGCCGATGGCGCAGAACTGGCAGGAGGTGCGCCGGTCGGCATAGCGGATGCAGGTCTGGTGCACCGTGGTCGCCAGCGTGTCACGGCCATGCAGCAGGGCGATCTTCCAGTAGGGAATGCCGTCCGCCGTGCTCAGGCCATAAAAGCGCGGGGCGGCTGGAAAATGGATCGTGCCCAGTGTCTGCCCATCGCGTAGCAGCGTGCTGGCCCCGTGCTGGTCCGGCGGGCTGGCCTGAAATGGTGAATGCCGCGCGCCAGATGTATAGACCGGGACCATGACGGTCTGGCCTGCAATGGTGATCGTCTTGTGATCCGAAGGACCGGCGCCTCCCTTGCGGGCGATGCCGCCGGTCTGCGCGCCAATCTGTAGTCCGAAGGATTGCAGGTCGGTGACGAGCTTGCGACCAGAAAGTGTACCGAGCGTCGGAATGGTCATGACGCAGCCTCATCTGTAGATGTGGGAACCTGATTGGCTTCCCCAACGTAATGAACGGTGCGGGCGGCCCGCCGGTCCTGAAGCAGGCTGAGCAGTTCGGGCCGGGCGTAATGCCCTACGGAATCCATCATCCGCTTGCGCTTGGTAATCAGGGCGAAGTCGAGATCGGCAATCACCATCCCCTCGCCTTCCGTCAGCGGTGTGCCGAGCAGCTTCCCTTCAGGCGAGACGATGGCCGTGAAGCACCCACCCCGCAGCGGCCCTTCCAGTGCAGGGTCGCCCGCTATTTCCTTGATCTGCTCTTCCGTCAGCCAACCCGTGGCGTTCACCACAAAGCAGCCGGATTCCAGTGCGTGGTGCCGGATGGTGACTTCCATCTGGTCGGCAAAGATCTGGCCCACCAGCGAACCGGGGAACTGGGCACAATGGATTTCCTCGTGCTGGGTCATCAGCGTGTAGCGGGCAAGCGGATTGTAATGCTCCCAGCAGGCCAGCGCGCCGATGCGTCCGGCGGCACTTTCCACCACTTTCAGCCCTGCGCCATCTCCCTGCCCCCAGACCATGCGCTCATGATAGGTGGGCGTGATCTTGCGGCGTTTGAGCAGGATTTCACCTGTGGTGTCGAAGATGATCTGGGTGTTGTAGAGCGTGCCGAAATCGCGCTCGTTTACACCTAGCACCACGACCATGCCGGTCTGGCGCGCGGCCTCGGCCACCATGTCGGTGACCGGACCGGGAATGACGACAGCGCGTTCATAAAGCGCCAGATGCTCGCCACCAAAGCGGAAGGCGGGCTGGATGAACGAGAAATAGGGGTAATAGGGCACAAAGGTTTCGGGAAAGACCGCCAGTTTCACGCCTTTTTCGGCGGCCTCGCGGATGGCCTGACAGACTTTCCGGGCAGTTCCCAGACCATCGTCACCAAGGACGGGGCTGATCTGGATCGCTGCGGCGCGAACGATACGGGACATGGCTTGCGGTCCTCCCTCGGGCCTTCAGAGGGTCCAGGTATTGAGGATGAAGCGTTGTCGCGCCGGGCCAGCAGGATGATGTCGAGCACGTCCTGCGGGTTGATCGGCGTGATGCCGGGGATCAGGTTCTGCTCGCCGTAGCCGTAGAGGGCCTGAAGCGCGAAGCGGCAGGCATAGACCTTTCCGCCTTCCTCAAGGATTTTCGCGATCTGCTTGTTGCAGTTCATGTGCCCCGGAAAGGCTTCGTCGCCCAGACGGGGAAAGCCGCGCTGCACACCAAGGGTGACACCCGGTCCGTACAGCAGCACCGACGTCTCGAAGCCCTTGCGGATCAGGCGTGTGGCCTGCAGCAGGTTGACGAACCCGACCGAGCCTTCATTGGCGACGGTGTGGAAGGTGATGAGCTTTTTCGCCGGGTTTGGCTTTGACGTCCTCAAAGACCTTGTTTTCATAATTGACGAAGCAATCGCCGTCTTTGTACGGAGCGTGTTCGACTTTCGGCATGGTATATCTCCCGTGTGCTGCGGTCTCCGGCAGGGAGCCGGGACTGACCGCGTTGCCGAGGCAAACGTGGCACGGATGGCAGAGAGCCAAAATATTGTATGTCTTATGGAAAGGGTACAAACGGCTCAAACCAGATCACATGCCGCCATCCTGCCAAGACAGAGACATACAAAAAATATACGACAACCATACAATCGTAAGGAGCATCCATAAGGATCTGTTTTAGCTTGATTTTATAATCACGCAGTCGTGAATGAAGTGCCTTTTTGTTTTTCCATGTGCCCGCATGGCGCGCCCCGAAATCAGATGTTCCCATCGATTCCAGAGACTGCGCGCAGGTCACACAATATCGGCGAAGCGGGTGAGCGTTTGTGTTGCAGGACCGAGAGAACCCCATGCAGGGATTCCTCAAGACTTGCGGCATCCGGCGCGCTGCCGAGTGCGATCCGAGCA
>NZ_BAIO01000044.1 GCF_000613305.1 Komagataeibacter kakiaceti JCM 25156 | reverse complement strand
CGCCGCCCTTCACGCCGGGGACTGGCCGGTGGCCGAGGCGTTCGACCTGCATGTAGGGGCCGCGCGGGCACGGGCGGAGGCGATGGCGCAAAAAGTTTTGGCCTGAAAACGGCCATTCGTTTCCCTTGGGATCTTGCCCCATGGCCGATCGTGCGCTAAAGCCGCGCGCTTACAGCCTGGGCACAGTGCGGGCGTGGTGGAATTGGCAGACACGCCAGATTTAGGTTCTGGTGACGCAAGTCGTGGGGGTTCAAGTCCCTCCGCCCGTACCAAGATCCCGGCAAGTCGCGTTATGCGAGCAGGCGCGGTGGCCCGAGCGGCCTCTTGCGTTCTTTGACACGTTACTGACCGAGAGGATGGCCTGGCAGATGCAGGTTACTGAAACGCTTTCCGAGGGCCTGAAGCGCGGGTTCACCGTTACGGTGCCGGCGGCGGGAATCGAGAGCAAGCGCACCGCGCGCCTGAAAGAAGTTGGACAGACCATGAAGCTGCCGGGTTTCCGCCCCGGCAAGGTGCCCATGAGCATCCTGCAGCAGCGTTATGGCGAAGCCGTTCAGGGCGAGGTCATGGAGCAGGTTGTCAGCGAGGCGACCCGTGGCCTGCTGGACGAGCGTGGTCTGCGTCCCGCCATGCAGCCCAAGGTCGATGTCGTGTCCGGCGGCGAGCCCGGCAGCAAGGACGACCTGAAGTTTACCGTTGAATTCGAGGTTCTGCCGAAATCACGATCCCGGACCTGTCCACCCTGTCGCTTGAGCGCCTCAAGGCCGAAGTGAACGCCGAGACGGTGGACAAGGCGCTGAAGGAAATCGCCAGCCGCCAGCGTGAATTCGAGAAGATCGAGGAAGATCGCCCCGCCGCCGATGGCGACGTTGTGGTGGTGGACTTCGTGGGCAAGGTCGATGGCACCGCGTTCGAGGGCGGTTCGGCCGACGATGTGAATGTCGAGCTGGGCGGCGCCGGATTCATTCCCGGTTTTGCCGAGCAGATCGTGGGCATGAAGGCCGGTGACGAAAAAATGATCACCGTCACCTTCCCCGCTGATTACGGTGCGGAGCATCTGGCGGGCAAGGAAGCGACCTTCGACATCAAGGTGAAGGAGCTCAAGCGCCCGATCGAAGCCAAGATCGACGACGATCTGGCCAAGAAGCTCGGCTTCGAGGGGCTGGAGCAGGTGCGTGAACTGATCACCAAGCAGGTGACGCAGGAATACGACCAGCTTTCCCGCCTGCGCCTGAAGCGCGAACTGCTGGACAAGCTGGCTGAAAAGACGGATTTCCAGGCCCCTCCGGGCATGGTCGAGTCCGAGTTCGAGCAGATCTGGAACCGCATCGAGGAAGACCGCAAGGCCGGTCGTCTTGACGCGGAAGACAAGGAAAAGGACGACGACACGCTGCGCGCCGACTATCGCCGCATTGCCGAACGTCGCGTGAAGCTGGGCCTGCTGCTGGCTGAGATCGGTCGCGTCAACACCATCACCGTCACGCCTGACGAGATGATGCAGGCCGTCCGCGCCGAAGCGATGCGCTACCCCGGCCAGGAACAGGCCGTGTTCGAATTCTTCAGCAAGAATCCGCAGGCGGCCGATGGCCTGCGCGGTCCGATCTTCGAAAACAAGGTCATCGACTACATCGTCGAGCTGGCCAAGGTCGATGACAAGACCGTGACGCCGGAAGAACTGGCGGAAATGCCGGAAGCCGACGTCTGATCCGTTCACACGGCATGGATGGCGCATACGGCGCACGGAAGGGGACTTCCGTGCGCCGTATGTGTTTGCAGGCAGGGCAATGACGCGCAGATTGTGGAACCCGTTTCCGGTAAAAAGACAGGAATGGGGTGGTATCTGGCGTGTTTGTCTCTATTTTGTCATAAGTAACCGGGAAGGGACCGGCCGCATCCATAACTGCCCGTGCGTGTGCGCGCCGGGTAAGGGAGGCGGAACGGCCCCTTGCTTTTCAGGATCGGGAATATGGCTATGAGGGATCGGGATCCCGTAGAGATCTTCAACAACGCTCTGGTACCGATGGTGGTTGAACAGACCTCCCGCGGGGAACGGGCATTCGACATCTATTCCCGCCTTCTGCAGGAACGGATCATCTTTCTGACCGGGCCGGTCTATGACCAGGTGTCCGCGGTGGTGTCGGCCCAGCTTCTTTATCTGGAAAGCGTCAACCCCAGCAAGGAAATATCGTTCTACATCAACAGCCCCGGTGGCGTGGTGTCGGCCGGACTCGCGATTTACGACACCATGCAGTACATCCGCTGCCCGGTCAGCACGGTGTGTATCGGGCAGGCGGCCTCCATGGGGTCGCTGCTGCTGGCCGGTGGTGAAAAGGGGCGGCGTTTCGCCCTGCCGAACGCGCGTGTAATGGTGCATCAGCCTTCGGGCGGGGCGCAGGGACAGGCCAGCGACATCGAAATCCAGGCGCAGGAAATCCTGACCATCCGCCAGCGCCTGAACGAGATCTACAAGGAGCATACCGGCCGCACGCTTGAGGAAATCGAGCAGAAGCTGGAACGTGACAGCTACATGTCGGCGGAAGAAGCGCAGGCGTTCGGCATTGTGGATGAAGTCGTCCGCCGCAACACGGCGCCCAAGCCGGCGGAGTAGCCGGTAACAGGGAAGGGCGCGCGCAGGCGCGCTTCCCGCCCGAACGGGTCAGGTCACCTGCGGCGTGCCGGGATGGTGCAGTCCGGCTGCAAGGTATGGAGAAGTTCCCCCTGCGGGAATAGGAGCGGTTATGAATAACAAATCCGGCGATTCCAAAAATACGCTTTACTGCTCGTTCTGCGGCAAGTCGCAGCACGAGGTCCGCAAACTGATCGCCGGTCCCACCGTGTTCATTTGCGATGAATGCGTCGAGCTGTGCATGGACATCATCCGTGAGGAGCACAAGACGCATCTGGTCAAATCGCGCGATGGGGTGCCTACGCCGCGGGAAATCTGCAAGATTCTGGATGATTACGTCATCGGGCAGAGCCATGCGAAAAAGGTGCTGTCCGTGGCGGTGCACAACCACTACAAGCGCCTCGCGCACGCGCAGAAGAACAACGATGTCGAGATTGCGAAATCCAACATCATGCTGATCGGGCCGACGGGTTCGGGCAAGACCCTGCTGGCCCAGACCCTCGCGCGCATCCTGGACGTGCCCTTCACCATGGCGGACGCCACCACGCTGACCGAAGCCGGTTACGTGGGCGAGGATGTGGAGAACATCATCCTCAAGCTGCTTCAGGCCGCTGACTACAATGTGGAAAAGGCCCAGCGTGGCATTGTCTACATCGATGAGATCGACAAGATCTCCCGCAAGTCCGACAACCCCTCCATCACGCGCGACGTGAGCGGGGAGGGCGTGCAGCAGGCCCTGCTGAAGATCATGGAAGGCACAGTCGCATCCGTGCCGCCGCAGGGCGGGCGCAAGCATCCGCAGCAGGAATTCCTGCAGGTGGATACTACCAACATGCTGTTCATCTGCGGTGGCGCGTTTGCCGGACTCGACAAGATCATTAGCGCGCGTGGCAAGGGTTCGGGCATTGGCTTCGGCGCGGATGTCCAGTCCCCCGATGAACGCCGCACGGGCGCGGTGCTGCGGGACGTGGAGCCCGAGGATCTGCTGAAATTCGGGCTGATCCCGGAATTCATCGGGCGCCTGCCGGTGGTCGCGACGCTTGAGGATCTGGATGAGGCGGCGCTGATCGAGATCCTGACCAAGCCCAAGAACGCGCTGGTCAAGCAGTACGCGCGCCTGTTCCAGATGGAAGACGTGCAGCTTACCTTTACCGAGGACGCGCTGCGTCAGGTCGCCCAGCGCGCGATCGCCCGGCGTACCGGCGCGCGTGGCCTGCGCGCCATTCTGGAAAGCATCCTGCTCCTGACCATGTTCGATCTGCCCGGCTGAAGAATGTCGAGGAAGTGGTGGTCAACAAGGAAGTGGCGGAAGGCAAGGCGCAGCCCGTTTACGTCTATGGCAAGAACCAGCCGACCGAGCAGTCCGCCTGAGGCGGTCAGTTCCGGTTCGCGCAAACCGCCATCACCGGGGTTGTGATGGCGGGGCGTCGTGACAACATGAAGCTGTAGTTGTCGCATATGCGGCGCAACGGATGGGCAGGCCGCCAGAGCGGGTGCCCATCCGGGATCGTCCATCAGGAGGTCAAAAAAATGTCTGACACTGACAGACTGACACCCGTTCCAGAAGGGACGGAATCTCTCGAAAACACGGCGGGGACTCCGGTGCTCGCAACCCATGAACCCGAGGAAGCCGCCACCGGGCACGACACGATCGCCGTGCTGCCGCTGCGTGATATTGTCGTGTTTCCGCACATGATCGTGCCGCTGTTCGTCGGGCGGGAAAAATCGGTGCGCGCGCTTGAGGCCGTCACCCGCAGCGACAAGCAGATCCTGCTGGTCGCCCAGAAGAACGCTGCACAGGATGACCCCACGCCGGACGATATCTATCGTTATGGCACGGTCTCCACCATCCTGCAGCTTCTCAAGCTGCCGGATGGTACGGTCAAGGTGCTGGTCGAAGGCGGCAGGCGCGCCCATATCACGGCGCTGCACGAGATTGACGGCCACTTCGAGGCCGAGATCGAGGACGTGCCGGAACAGGAAACCGACGGCAAGGAGGCCGAGGCGATCGGCCGCACGCTGATCGGGCAGTTCGAGCAGTATATCAAGCTGAACAAGAAGATCGCGCCGGAGGTGCTGGTCTCGCTCAACCAGATCGACGACCTGTCCAAGCTGGCCGACACCATTGCCAGCCACCTGAACCTGAAGATTCCCGAAAAGCAGGAAATCCTTGAGATTCAGGACGTGAATGCCCGGCTGGAGCGTGTTTTCGCGCATATGGAAGCCGAGATCGGCGTGCTTCAGGTCGAAAAGCGCATCCGCAACCGCGTCAAGCGGCAGATGGAGAAGACGCAGCGCGAGTACTACCTGAACGAGCAGCTCAAGGCGATCCAGAAGGAACTGGGCGAAGGCGAGGAAGGCAAGGACGAAACCGCCGAGCTTGAGGAAAAGATCGCCAAGACCAAGCTGAGCAAGGAAGCGCGCGAGAAGGCGGTGGCCGAGCTGAAGAAGCTGCGGACCATGAGCCCGATGTCGGCCGAATCCACGGTGGTGCGCAACTATCTCGACTGGATTCTCGCGATTCCCTGGAAGAAGCGCTCCAAGGTGCGTCATGACCTGTCCGAAGCGCAGGAGGTGCTGGACAAGGATCATTACGGGCTGGAGAAGGTCAAGGAACGGATTATCGAGTATCTGGCCGTGCAGAGTCGCGCGCAGAAGCTCAAGGGGCCGATCCTGTGCCTCGTGGGGCCGCCGGGCGTGGGCAAGACCTCGCTGGCGCGTTCCATCGCCAAGGCGACGGGGCGGCAGTATGTCCGCATGTCGCTTGGCGGCATGCGGGACGAGGCCGAGATCAGGGGGCACCGCCGGACCTATATCGGCTCCATGCCCGGCAAGATCATTCAGGGCATGAAGAAGGCGAAGACATCGAATCCGCTGTTCCTGCTTGATGAGATCGACAAGCTGGGCGCCGACTGGCGCGGTGATCCGTCATCCGCGCTGCTGGAAGTGCTGGACCCCGAGCAGAACGCCACGTTTGGCGATCACTATCTGGAGGTGGATTACGACCTGTCGGATGTGATGTTCATCACCACGGCCAACAGCCTGAACATGCCCCAGCCGCTGCTGGATCGCATGGAGATCATCCGCCTGTCGGGCTACACCGAGGATGAGAAGGTCGAGATCGCGAAGCGGCACCTGCTGTCCAAGCAGACGGCGGCGAACAACCTCAAGCCCGGTGAGTGGTCCGTCTCGGATGATGCCCTGCGTGAACTGATACGTAGCTATACGCGTGAGGCGGGCGTGCGTAATCTTGAACGCGAGATCGCGACGCTGGCCCGCAAGGCCGTGACCGAAATCGTGACGGGCAAGGCCAAGACCGTGGAGATCACGGCCGAGAACCTTGAGAAATACGCGGGGGTCAAGCGCTTCCGCCATGGCGAGACCGAGTCGGAAGACATGGTCGGAGTCGTGACCGGACTGGCCTGGACCGAAGTCGGGGGTGAAATCCTGACCATCGAAAGTGTGATGGTGCCCGGCAAGGGGAACATCAAGCTGACGGGCAAGCTCGGGGATGTGATGAAGGAGAGTGTCGCGGCCGCGCTGTCCTACGTGCGCAGCCGCGCGGTGACATTCGGCATCAGCCCCGACCTGTTTGAAAAGCGCGACCTGCACGTGCATGTGCCTGAGGGGGCGACGCCCAAGGACGGACCGTCCGCCGGTATCGCCATGGCGACATCGCTGGTCAGCGTGATGACGGGCATTCCCGTGCGCAGGGATGTGGGCATGACGGGCGAGATCACGCTGCGTGGCCGTGTCCTGCCGATTGGCGGGCTGAAGGAAAAGCTGCTGGCGGCCCATCGCGCGGGGCTTACGACCATCTTCATCCCCAAGGATAACGAGAAGGATCTGGTCGATATTCCCGACGCGGTGAAGGGGGCGCTGACCATCCTGCCGGTTTCACATGTGGATGAGGTGATCGGCCAGGCGCTGGTTGAAAAGCCCGAACCGATCGAGTGGACGGAACCCGTCACCCCCACCGGCACGGAAAGCACGGCCACGCCCGCATTGACGCATTAGGCGATATTGGGGCAGGGGTAGCGTCGCAAATGTGACATGAAGGAGAGGAATGACAAATATCTCTGTCATTCCTCGAATTCTGTTGGTTGACGTGAGAAAAAACAGCGGCATAGTGCGTGCAGAAATGCGGCGCGACTTTTAAACGATTGCGTGGGCGCACAGTACAAAGAAAGGCGTAAAATGGAGAAGCCACTTAACAAGCAGGAACTCGTCGCTGCGGTAGCCGAGGAAGCCGATCTGGCCAAGGCAAAGGCCAGCGAAGTGGTTGATGCGGTTTTCGGTGCGATTGAAAAGGCGCTGGCAAGCAAGCAGGAAGTCCGTCTGGTCGGTTTCGGTACCTTCGTGACGGCGACCCGCAAGGCGGCCAAGGGGCGCAACCCCCGCACTGGCGAGCCGCTGGACATCCCGGCTTCCACATCCGTGCGCTTCAAGCCCGGCAAGAACCTGAAAGAAGCGGTCAGCAAGTAAGACTGCTGTTTTTCAAAAAAAGGGGGCAATCCATTTTATGGGTTGCCCCTTTTTTTACAATCGCCTAGTAGGGTCGCGGGCGATTAGCTCAGCGGTAGAGCGTCTCGTTTACACCGAGAGGGTCGGCGGTTCGATCCCGTCATCGCCCACCATATTCCCTCATACCCCCATCGGGGGGGGCAGGGACAGCACCATGCGGGTGTAGCTCAGTTGGTTAGAGCGCCGGCCTGTCACGCCGGAGGTCGCGGGTTCGAGCCCCGTCACTCGCGCCATTTCATGAAATCAGGTCTTTTCGCGCCATTCCTCATACGCAGGTCTGGTGCTTTTTTTTATGCACTATACACGAAAAAATGATGGCAAAAATGGCGGTAAACTCTTGTTTATCAAAAAGTGACTGTTTCGGTCCTGTACCTTACCTCACAGTAATGTTCCTAAAATAACTTGCTCAAACAACTGTTCCCTGGGGGATGGAGGGTCTAGCATCTCCCGTGCCAGACATTGAGTCGATAAAGACACTGAGTGGCGCATTAACAGGTTGGGAACACGGAACATGCATTCCGTTATCGCTGATTATTTACCCGTGCTGATATTCGGGTGCATCGCAGTGGTGATCGCAGGCGCGATGCTGGGCAGCTCTCTGCTGTTCGGTCATCAGAAGCCTATGCCGAGAAAACGTCCGCATACGAATGTGGTTTCGAGCTTTTGACGATGCACGTCATCGGTTTGACGTGCGGTTCTATCTGGTTGCAATTCTTTTCATCATTTTCGATCTCGAGGTTGCATTCCTTTTTCCATGGGCGCTCAGTCTGTCACGGATCGGGTGGTTCGGATTCCTGTCCATGATGGGCTTTCTGGGCGTTCTTGTGGTTGGCTTCATCTATGAATGGAGCAAGGGCGCGCTGGACTGGGATTGAACATGACAAAGGGAGGCGCACCAATGGGCCACGACATATCCGGGCCGGACCGGCCCGCGGACAGCATTGCCTGGAACCGCGAAATGCTGCCGCCTGGGGCGGAACAGGATGCGGTGATCAAGGGTATCACCGGGGAAATTACCGAAAAGGGCTTTGTGGTCGCCAGCCTTGACAAGCTGGTGAACTGGGGGCGGACCGGAAGTCTGTGGCCCATGTCCTTCGGGCTGGCGTGCTGCGCGGTGGAGATGATCCACGCCTACATGCCGCGCTACGATCTTGACCGCATGGGGATCATCCCGCGTGGGTCGCCCCGCCAGTCGGATGTCATGATCGTGGCAGGTACGCTTACCAACAAGATGGCGCCCGCCCTGCGTCGGGTTTACGACCAGATGGCCGAGCCGCGCTGGGTCATCTCCATGGGGTCCTGCGCCAATGGTGGTGGGTACTATCACTATTCCTATTCCGTAGTACGCGGCTGTGACCGGATCGTGCCGGTTGATGTCTACGTGCCTGGCTGCCCCCCGACGGCCGAGGCGCTGATTTATGGAATTCTGCAGTTGCAGAAGAAAATTCGCAGGACAGGGACAATACGCCGTGGCTGATCCACAAAATGCTCCCGTAGCGGCGTCGGTCGTGCCGGACGTCGTGTCTGGCAGGCTGGGGGTTATCGCCTTCCGCCTGTCCACTGCGGTTCCGGGCATCATTTCCGCTGGTATTGAAAAGGGCGAACTGGTGGTGCGGACCACGCGCGACCGGCTTTCGACACTCATGCCCATGCTGCGCGATGACCCGCGTTACGCCTGTGAGCAGGCCATGGATGTGTGTGGTGTGGACTTTCCCGACCGTGCCGAGCGGTTCGATGTAGTCTACAACCTGCTTTCCGTCACGCATAACCACCGTATCCGCGTGATCGTGACGACGGATGAGACCAGCCCCGTGCCGTCCATGCACCGGCTCTGGCCCGTCGTTACGTGGTGGGAGCGGGAATGCTACGACATGTTCGGCATCCTGTTTACCGACCAGCCGGACCTGCGCCGTATCCTGACGGATTACGGGTTCGAAGGGTATCCGCTGCGCAAGGACTTCCCGCTGACCGGGTATGTCGAAATGCGTTATGACGAGGAGCGGCGGCAGGTTGTCTATGAGCCGGTCGATCTGGTGCAGGATTTCCGTAATTTCGATTTTGAATCGCCCTGGGAAGGGATCCTGACGCTGCCCGGCGACGAAAAGGCGCATGCGGACCGCCAGAATTTGAAACGGCAGGGATAGGCGACAGATGAGCGATAGCGACGTAACCCTTCGCAGCGATGCGGCTGTTCCGGATTCACTCCTGCCGGAAGATGACAAGGGCGAAGTAAAGCGGCATGTGGTGGAGATTGACTCCCATGCGGTCAATTTTGGCCCGCAGCATCCATCCGCGCATGGTGTGCTCCGTCTGGTGCTGGAAATGGAGGGCGAGGTCGTCGCCCGCGCCATTCCGCATGTCGGCCTGCTGCATCGCGGCACGGAAAAGCTGATCGAATACAAGACGTACCCGAAGGCGCTGCCGTATTTCGACCGGCTCGATTACGTCTCCCCGATGTGCGAGGAGCATGCCTTCGCGCTGGCGGTTGAGAAGCTGCTCGGTATCGAGGCCCCGGATCGCGCCCGCTGGATCCGGGTCATGTTCGCCGAGATCACCCGCATCCTGAACCATATCCTTAACGTGACGGCCCTGGGGCTGGATTGCGGCGCGTTGACGCCGGCGCTGTGGGATATGAAGAGCGCGAAAAACTGATGGAGTTTTACGACGCCGTCTGCGGTGCGCGCTTTCACGCCAACTACTTCCGCCCCGGTGGCGTCGCGCGGGATCTGCCCGCCGGACTGGAGGAGCGTATTGCCGACTGGGCGCGTACTTTCCCGCAGTGGATCGATGATCTGGAATCCCTGCTGACGGGCAACCGCATCTGGAAACAGCGCACGGTTGGCATCGGCGTATTCACGACTGAACAGGCGCTGGCCTGGGGGTTCAGCGGTCCCTGCCTGCGGGCTTCCGGCGTGCCATGGGATCTGCGGCGCAGCCAGCCGTACGACAATTACGATAAGGTGGAATTCAACGTGCCGGTGGGCCGGCAGGGCGATTGCTACGACCGTTACCTGATCCGTGTGGCGGAACTGCGTGAGAGCGTGCGCATCATCAACCAGTGCCTGGAGCAGATACGTCCCGGCCCGGTGAAGGTGCAGGATCACAAGATCTCGCCGCCGCCGCGTCGTGAGATGAAACGCTCCATGGAAGCGCTGATCCATCACTTCAAGCTCTTTACCGAAGGCTATCACGTGCCGCCGGGCTCCACTTACACCACTGTCGAAACCCCCAAGGGGGAGTTTGGCGTGTATCTGGTGGCCGATGGCAGTAACCGGCCGTACCGCTGCAAGATCCGGCCCACGGGTTTTGCCCATCTCCAGGCAATCGACGAAATGTCGCGTCGGCACATGCTGGCTGATGCCGTAGCCATTATCGGATCGCTTGATCTGGTGTTTGGCGAGATTGACAGGTGACCAAAATGTCCGTCCAGTCTGACGCGCCCCAAGGCGCGGAACCGACCCATTTCGCATTTGATGAGGAAAGCGAACGCCAGATCGCCGCGATCCTCGCCAAGTATCCGCCCGAACGCAAGGCAAGTGGCACGCTGCCGCTGCTGTATGTGGTGCAGAACCAGATGGGCCGTACCACGGGAAGCGCGTGGGTGCCGCGTGTCGCCATGGATGTCGTGGCGGCAAGGCTCGAGGTTGCGCCGATCCGTGTTTACGAGGTCGCGACCTTCTATTTCATGTTCAATACCCAGCCGATCGGTCGCTACCATCTGCAGGTGTGCACCACCACGTCATGCTGGCTGCGTGGCTCCGATGATGTCACCGCCGCCTGCAAGGCCGCCACGGGCATCAGCAATTTTGGTGAAACCAGCAAGGACGGTCTGTTCACCCTGACCGAGGTCGAATGTCTTGGCGCCTGCGCCAACGCACCGATCCTGCAGGTTGACAACGATTATTACGAAGACCTTGACGGCTCGCGCACCGTTGAGCTGATCGAGGCGCTGCGGCGTGGCGAGCGGCCCCCGGCTGGCTCCA
>NZ_BAIO01000045.1 GCF_000613305.1 Komagataeibacter kakiaceti JCM 25156 | reverse complement strand
TTGCCCGCCAGTCTGGCCTGCGGTCGCCGGAAGGGGTCGAAACCCCCGAAAAAAGGATCTGGAAATGGCACAGAACCGCATCGCGCCGCCGTCCCGCCCTGCCGTCGAAATCGCCAAATTCGTCGCCATCGTGCTCCTCTGGACGGCCTCCATGGTCACTTTCCTCCTGCTGCCCGACGTCTTCCTCGATCCGTGCACGGGCATCATCGATCTCAGGTGACACCACCCTCGCCATCCGCTGCCCATCCGCGCCGCCCTTCGGGGCGGCGTCTGCATTTTCTGGAGACTGATCATGGCCAGAACCGAACGTACCGACATCCATCAGTCCGTCACTGACCGCATCATCCGCGAACTTGAAGCAGGAACCGTGCCATGGGTCTGCCCATGGAACCGCGCGAAATGCGGCATTGCCCTGCCGCGTAATGCTGCGACCGATCGGGCCTATTCCGGGATCAACATCCTCATGCTGTGGGGTTCGGTAGAGATGCAGGGGTTTTCTACCCAGAAATGGCTGACGTTCCGCCAGGCGCATGCGCAGGGCGGCAATGTCAGGAAAGGCGAGAAGGGGACGACGGTGTTTTATGCTGACCGTTTCACGCCAAAATCAGAAGCGGGTTCCGACGAGCCCCGCCAGATCCCGTTTCTAAAGCGGTTTACGGTGTTCAATGTTGATCAGTGCGAGAACCTGCCGGAGAGCATGGTCGCGCCGACCGCGCCGTTGCCGGAACGCGAAATCGTGCCGCACGCGGAAGCGCTGATGCGCGAAACCGGGGCGGACATTCGCATCGGTGGTGACAAGGCATTTTATGCCCCGGATGCGGACTTCATCCGGCTTCCGCCCCAGCAGTCCTATTTCAACCAGATCGACTGGTACAGAACCGTCTTTCATGAGATCGGGCACTGGACCGGGGCTGAAAGCCGGCTGTCGCGCACCTTTGGCAGGCGGTTTGGGGACCATGCCTACGCGGCCGAGGAACTGGTGGCAGAGATGACATCAGCTTTCGTGTGCGCGGAACTGCAGATCGAGCCGACGGTCCGCCATGCTGATTACATCGGGAACTGGCTGGAACTGCTGAAGGCTGACAAGCGCGCCATTTTCACCGCAGCGAGCGCTGCTTCAGCCGCGGCCCAATACATTTTCAGCCCATCGGCACGTCAGCCGTCCGTCGAGGACGTGGCTTCTGCCGCCTGAAACCCAACCGTAAAAACCAGTGCGCCCGCGAGGGCGTGCTGAGCGATGGAGTTCATCATGCCTGTCTTTGTCCTGATTGCCACTCCCGCCGTGCGCATCCGTTCCGACGGCTGCGCCATCCTTCAGGCGCTGCCTATGGAACACCTTGGTGCACGGGGGATGACAGAAGCCCGGACGCTCGCGGAAATCTCGACTGCCGTAACGCTTTACGGTGAGAGGATCGCCGGCGCGCATCCCGGGCGCTCATTTTCCATCAGTGTGCATATCCGTCGGGGCGATCGTAAGCCACGTGACTTTGATGCGGCTTACCGCGCTGGCGCCCTGGGGACGGACAGATGGGTTCTCATGGTCGATAACGACGCTGATGGCGCGCGGATCCTGCATGGACGATCCGCAGCCGAAACTGGAAACATGGCGTCCTGCAAAGGAGACGTGGCATGATCCGCCAGTATTATACGTCTCCATTCCAGGGCGGTAATAACCCGCTTCGGGTCGGGACCATCGCCAGCGGAACCATCTTCCGTCTTCCGGCTCCTGTTTCGGGACGTCCCTATCGGACCCGGCCGTGGATCGTGGAATGTTTTCTGAACGCCACGATGGGGGCGGCTGCGCTGAACCCCGTCACGGGTCTCTGGGAAGACCGTTATATGCGAGGCCGCTCGGATCTGGTCGTATTGCGCAGCCTCGCCAATGCCCGCCGTGTGACCATGGCAGTGCGCTATCTGGAAAGGATGAATGAAGAGGGCCTGGGGGAGGGGCATTATCCGGATCTGCCGGATGTGAACCGCTTTCATAACGGCTATCGATGCCGGAGCCAGGTGTCATGACGGCGGGGCCGATCCTGTGCGAGCGGCTTCGGATCCCGCCTGTCGACCCGGCTGTCCTGAAACCCACCCAATGGGCGACGGCCCAGCAAAAGGCAAAGCTTGGTAATGCGATCCTGCGGTTCATCGCACTCGGAATGCCTGCAGAAAAATTTACCCCGGCCCTGTATAACCGGCTGAGCAATATGTACGGATTTATCGCGCATTATAATCGGACCGGCTTCGCGCAGACATGGTTCGACAATGCAGCCACACGGCGCGATTTCCTCGATCAGGTTGCGCGATATCCCTGCTGGGGCGACCCGACTTTTGTCTGGTCGGATGTAGAGAAGGAAATCGGGCAGCGTGTCCGGGAAAACCTGCTGGTCGAGGCATGGACGACCCGTGCCCGCGAGGAACAGGTTGCGCGCGAGAAAGCAGAGCTGGCCCGTCTGCAGGCAAAGCATGGCGGAACAGCGACGGCAGCGGATGCACCCGTGCCCACCGTGCAACTCGGGCTGCTCTAGCTCTGGGCTATGCGCCAGGAGCCATGCCCGTCGAGGCACCTGCCCAGGAACGCCAGTGCGGCACGCGGATATTTCCGGATTTCCAGAACGCTGCCGGTGGGTACCTCCATGTGGTAGGCACCGATCCGGGTGGCGCAATGCGGCTGGCCGCGCAGGAATTTTATGCCCCTGCCGGTGCGAACTGCCTGCCGTGGACCAAAAACGCCGACAACGTGACGGCCACCGAGGTAAATACCGGCGTTGAACTGGCGCCACAGCGGTGCCCGGATATCCTGCTCGTCGACTTCGACCTGCACGGTGCAGCAGTTATGCCACGCATCTGGCGTGCCATCCACGCCATACAGGGTCTGGCAGAGCTGGCGGATCGCCTGCTCATGTTCGGGCAGGAAGGACCAGCCAATTTCCTTGCCGAGAAAACGTCCTCTGTAACGCCGGGCTTGGATTGCCAGTTCGGGATGAAAGTCGGCCTTCAGGGTGATGCGTCCTTCCGACGCAGTAATCACCGCCATGATGAACTCCCAATGTAGAGACAGGGAAATTCTAGGACGACTATCATAATTGTACAATAATAAATGACACGATTATGAGCGAAATAGAAAAATAAAACAGAAATCAAAATTCAAAATCCAAAAGCATGACCTCGGCCCCTGCCGGGTCTCTGACCTGGTTTTTGCGGTCTGAAGCGGTCGTCGTCGGGCGCAACCCCCAGGCCTGCGGTCGGGACGGCACCGTGAAGCCGCATGCGCGGCTTCCGCACCACTGCCGCCCCGAGGGGTTGCGCCCGCCGCCTGTGGCCCGCTTCCGCGCGACCGCACCAGGTCAGAGTTCCGGCAGGGGCCGGAGACGACCAGGAAGGAAAAAAGGAACAAGACCATGAGCCAGTCAGTCAATCGCGCCATCATCATCGGTCACCTGGGCCGGGATCCGGATCTTGCCGCACGTAGGGAAGGGGAGGGCAAAATCGCATCCTTCGGCGTGGCGACAAGTGAAACCTGGACCGATCGCGCCAGCGGTGAGCGACGGGAAAAAACCCAGTGGCACCGTGTCGTCTCTTTCAACGATCACCTTTCGGCTGTGATCGAACGTCGGTGCCAGAAGGGAACGCTGGTCTATGTCGAAGGCCATCTCGAGACACGCAAATGGACCGATCAGCAGGGACAGGACCGTTATGTGACCGAGATCATCATTGATCGGTTTGATGGAAACCTGAAGGTGCTGGCCAATGGTCGAAGCACGGGCGATGGACGTTTTGATGAAGAGCGTCCCTCGCGGAGCGCTGCACAGCGCCCCGTTCCTGCCGCAACTTCCAACGCGCAGGAAGTGGATGACGAAATCCCGTTTTAGGCCGCGTGGTGTTCCGGGTCGTCAACGACCCGGAGCATTGTGCCCGTTCAGGGAGAAGAAACTGCGGCTTCTGCCGCGCCAGTTCCCGTCATGAATACTTGTGAGGACTGACAGGCTGATGGCGCGGGCGATCGGGAAAGCCTGTCGGCCGACACCGGAACGCCGGTCGTCCGTCCACATCGGGGATGAACTGTGTCTCTCCTGTTTCTCCATCGGCCTTCAGGCGGGTTCGTGAACCTTATTTTTTCGTCAGTCGCATGATGTGGGCGCAGACGGGATCCTCCACAGGGAGTATCAGGCGTCGTGAGTGCCCGCTCGTCCATAGTCCCGGTAATGCGTGCGCAGTGGCGCGGGCATATGCCGTTTGCTGCCGCGTGTAAACTGCGGCCATTCGTGCGTCCTGTATTCTTTTGCAGTTCACGCAGAATAAAAACCCTCAACGCGGATCATCAGGACGCAATATCTCGACGAACCATACAGAGGTCGTCGTGTGTTTCCGCACGATCATCTCAAATACTCACCGTAAATACCGGAGCGGTCTGAAACACAATCCATGCTGTTCGTGAAGGAGTGTCTTTCATGGCTTACACGTCTTCCCCAGAAGCACAGCAAAGAGAACTTGATGAGCTTCGCAATGCTGTAAACTGCGCCGTTGTTCTGGAGAAAGCCGGATTCCGGCTGGATCGGCAGGCCACCGCGCAGCGTTCCGCCCGTAACCTGAAATTTCGCCGTGACAGTGAGGCCATTATTGTCAATCACGATGGCAAGGGCTGGTGGGACCCCAAGGGCGACGGCAAAGGTGATGTCTTCAAGCTTGTCCAGTATCTCGATCCCTCGAAGAACCTCGGTCATGTCAGGCAGGAACTTCGCGGCCTGATCGGCAGGAGCCCGACGCTCGAAGTTGTCGAGCGTACGAAGGGAGCCGGTGACAGACCGCGCCGCGATCCCGCTGAACTGTGGAACCGTCGTGCCGCACCCGGCAGGGGACGGCTGCATGGCGCTATCTGACGGAGATCCGTGGGTTGCCCGACCATATTGTCGCGATTGCCGGACAGCAGGGGGCGCTGAAGGAAGGCCCGCACGGAACCGCCTGGTTTGGCCATCGGGATGCGGACGGGCAGTTCACCGGCATGGAAATGCGCGGGCCGGATTACAAGGGGTTTTCGACGGGCGGCATTGGCAAGCGTCTCTTCGGTTTCCGGGCCGACGGGGGAGAAGCGCCCGTGACGCGCCTTGTCGTCACCGAGGCGGCCATTGATGCATTGTCCTTTGCAGCACTCGATCGCTTCCAGCAAGGAACGCTCTATACCTCGACGGGTGGCGGCATGAGCCAGAGAGCGAAGTGAACCTGAAACGGGTCATGATGCAGGTCGCCGCCCAGCCTGAAGCGCGACTGGTTGTTGCCGTTGATAACGACCCGCAGGGGGATCGTTATGCCGGGAAATTCGCTGCGATGGCACGGGACGTCGGTCTCTGGTCAGGACGGATATCTCCGAAAGGGCCGGGAGAGGATTGGAATGCGGTCCTGAGGACCCGCAGGGAAGGAATGGAGGCAGGTTCTGTTCCCGTTGCGCCCTTGTGCCGCCTGTCCGAAGTCCTGGGTTCAGGGGCGAAAGCGCAGCCGGAGACGGTTTCCCCGTCATGGCTGGGTCAGGCCGAGGCGCACGGCATGCAGCGGCCGCTGCGGGTTTCGGTTCCCTCATTGCCTGCTTCGTCTGAACCTGTCGAGAAGCCTGCCGGACCACGGCTAGGTTCATCGCCGGGGATGTCCTTGTGAGCCAGCGTGAATCCTTTCGGCTCACCGGGCAGACGGCATCGCGGGCTGCAGGCTTTGTCCAGATATATGCAGGCCTGCGCGCATGCCCGAACGCCTATGCCAGGGTGGCGACGGATATGTGGAATTACGTGGCGCGTCGGTTGCGGGGCAACGCGCGGCCTCGATGGCTCGAGGCCGGGACTTGGCAGGCCGCATCGCCTCCTTCACCGACGATCACGGGATGATCGTCATTTACGGCTGGCATGCCACAGAGGTGGGCGCCGAACGGTCCTGCGCGCAGGATCATCTCACACAGGAGAGGGTCATGGGATCTGTTTCAGACTATGCGGATCGGGGGATCGCGCGTCTGGCGATGAAGGTAGACCTTTCACGGATGTTTGTCCGGTCGCCCCTGGCCCAGACCATCTGGAACCGCCACCTGCGCCAGCATTTGGCGCAGGCCGAAGATGATCCCCCGATACCGCAAAGTGCAGTCCGCCTCTACGAACGGTCGGGCTGTCCTGTCGGCCTGGTTATCGATGGACGCTGGGAACGCAGGCTTGGGAACTGGGATCTTTCCTATCCGGCGACGATCCTGCTCTCGACCGGTAAGATCACCACGACCCCGGGTTGCATGGCGGAAGGGCTGGAAGAGCTATGACCGGTAATCTTCCCGTTCCGCGTGCGCTTGCGCCAGTCCTTGATAGCCTGACGCCAGAACAGCGGCGCGCGGCGATGGCGCTGGGATATGTTCTGGTTCTGGCAGGGGCAGGCACCGGCAAGACCAAAACCCTGACAGCCGGGGTCGCAACCCGCGTCGGACTGCATGGCATGGTTCCTGGCCAGATCCTCTGTGTAACCTTTACCAACAAGGCCGCCCAGGAAATGCGCAAGCGCATCGGAGACGTTCTTGGGACGTACTCGGTACCCACATGGCTTGGAACGTTTCATGCCCTTGCGGCCCGACAGCTACGGGCCGAGCCTGAAGTGGCGCAATTGCGTAGCGGTTTTGACATTCGTGACGCCGAGGACAGTCTCGCCATTGTCCGCCGCCTGATCAGGACTGTCCCTAAGGAAAAGCTTCCCGTGCCGCAGGAAGGAGCGCCAGGAGATGCGAGACAGATCAAAAAAATGGCCGAGCGGATTGCGCGGCTGAAAGAGGATCTGATCACACCGGTGGCTGCTTTCGCGCATGTTGAAAGCCTGATCGGCAGGCGGCAGTCGGCGAATCTCCATGTGGATCACGAAAGCTGGCGCTTTGTCGTCGGGTTGTATGGTCGTTACCAGGCGATCCTGCGCGAGCAGAACGCGGCGGATTTTGGTGATCTGCTGATGTGGCCGACCCTCGCGATGCTGCATGATGCGGCATACCATCGCCGGTGGTCCGCCCGTTTTACGGCCGTGATGGCGGACGAGTTTCAGGATGTGAACCGCGCCCAGTACCTGTGGCTCACGTTGCTCAGCAGGACGTCTGGTGAACTGTTCTGTGTGGGTGATGATTCCCAGAGCATCTATTCCTGGCGGGGGGCGAAAGTCGGCTTCCTGCGGAACTTCCCGCGTGAATTTCCTGCTGTGAAGACGTTCAAGCTCGAGGAGAACTTCCGTTCTACCAGCAATATTCTTGATGCGTCGAATGCGGTGATTTCATTTGACCCGTCGCGGATCGAAAAGACACTGTTTACACGTCGGGGCGAGGGCCTCCCGATCGAGGTTCTGGGGTTCTCCTACGCCACCGAGGAAGCTGCGGCGATCGTCCGGGAGATTGGCCGTCGCGCAGCGACCGGCGTCGCCTGGCATGACATGGCTATCATTTACCGCCAGAACCGGCTTTCCCGAACGCTGGAGGAAGCATTGCTCCACGCCCGTGTCCCCTACGAGATCATCGGGGATGTGGGTTTCTATCGGCGTACCGCCGTCAAGGACGCTCTGGCCCTGCTGACGCTTTGTGCATGGCCCGATGAGCGCAGGTCGGACGAAGCCTTTCGGCGGATGGCCAACCGGCCCCCGCGGGGCCTTGGCGCCAGGGGCCTGGGGAAAATCGAGATAGAGGCTTCGGCGGGGGGGGCTGTCGCTATGCGCGGCGGCCACACGGACCCGGCTGTCCCCGAGATGTGCCGTGGCGCTGCAGGGATTCGTCCAGATTCTCAGACAGATCGGATGTCGGGAAGGGGAAAGCCTTGGGGAGCGCCTTACCGGCCTGCTCGAGGCAACAGGGTATCTGGACATGCTGCGGGCTGATGATTCGGATGAAGCTGCAACCCAGCGCGAAAACCTCGTGGAACTGATCGAACTGGCCCAGGGTTTCCGGCGCGTGGAACACCTCCTCGAACATGCGGCACTGGCAGGCGGAGCACCTGGAGAAAAAGGTCGTGATCGCGTTCAGCTCATGACCATGCACCGGTCGAAAGGACTGGAATTCCGGCATGTCTTTCTTCCTGCATGGGAAGAGGCGATTTTCCCCGGTGCGATGTCGCGCAATCCCGGAGAGGAGCGTCGCCTTGCCTATGTGGCGCTGACCCGGGCCATGGAGCAGGCCACGATCACGTTCTGTGATTATCGCCAAGGCGGATCTTCCCGTCCGAGCCGGTTCATTGACGAAATTCCACTCGAGAACCGGGTCAGCAGCTGGAATCATGGTAGGAACGAACCACCTCAGTCTGACGGCCGTTGGAGGCAGGTTGATCAGGAACTGAATGCGCTTGGCTTGTGAATGCGGACAATGCATGCTCCGGCAGCGGCGACATGCGTTCGCGTGGCCGGGGCATTGCACCAAACAGGCTGGTTCCGTCCGACGCTTCGGTCTTAAATTGCTTTTCTTTTGGTCGAAGGACGTCTGCTTTATGGCGAAAAAGCCAGTGCCGCCGATTGAGCCCGATGACTGGGATGATGACGAGGCGGGTTTCCTGCAGCCCCTGGAGCCACCGCCGCCCGTCCGGGATCCGACGGATCTCAGGCTGCATACGCGCCAGCTCGCCGACCTTCTCCGGGCCAGATTTCCCGACAGATGGGTCGGTGTGGAAATCGGCACGCTTCCGCTTCGGTGTGAGGACGACCTGTTCTCCGATTTCATCGACCTTGGAGATGGCCTCGGGGTTCGCCTTGATTATGATCCCGAGGAGCCGGAGCGTGTACTCTGGATCAGTGCCGGCAACCGTGACCATGGTGGTGAGCCGCTCGATTTTCCCCGCGATAGTGAGGCCTGTCGCGGGCGTATGCTTTCAACTGCGGAAATCGCGGAACTGCTCGATTTTCTCGACAGGGAGGCCGCTTACTGATGCCCGCTGGCATGGCAGGCAAGCCCGATGCGCCGCCATGCGTCAGTCAGTGTGCCCCGCGGCACGTTGCGCTCAAGACCATGTAGCAGGGTTTCCAATCCGGAAAGGGAAAGGGTGCAGGCCACAAGCGCAGGTGACAGGACCGCAGTTCCCGTCATCACAACGTGGCTGAAGACCTGGATGGTCGGGTCCACGAGGCGGGCCAGCGCGTAGACGGCCCGGCAATGGGCGGCATTCTGCATCACCGGGCTGTAAATCAGCCGGGGCGGGGCGTCGGGCGCCTCGCCAGCAAAACGCTGTCGCCACCGTTCGTCTTCCGGGTGTCCGGTCAGTTCGCCGCCATACCGCTTTGTCTCCACGACATGGATGCCCCTTGAGCCGAGGAACAGATGGTCAATCTGGGTCGTCCTGCCGTCACCCGTCGGCAGTATGGCGTCGTGCAGCACGGCCAGGCCGCTCCGGTCGAGCACGTGGGCTACGGCGCTCTCTCCTTTCTCGCCCTGGATGGCGGCGCGAAAGGATCGCCAGACCTGCGCCTCATGGGCCGTCAGCCGGCATCTGCCGGGAGGCTTAATGCGATGACGTCGAAGTCGTGCCACGCAGTTTCCCCCTGTGGTTCCATGGCCCGATAGCGTGTCCCGTATATCTGTCCGTCATGCGACTGGGGCGGGAAATACCAGGAACCGTCTATGTTCCGGGTGAAGGGCCGGGTCCTGACCGATGTCACGGTCATCGCCACCGCCTCCCGGCCAGAAACACGCGACTGGGTAAAACCCCTCGGGGCACATCATGTGGTGGATCACAGCAGGCCTCTTATCACACCCAGTGTGATGAAGTCCTCCATGTCCTTTCGGGAGAAGGGACATTCTGGATTGACGACCCGGCTGAGGAAGCGCCGTTTGTCCCCGGGCACCTGCTGGTCTTTCCGCGGCGTGCGGTGCGTGCGGTGCCGCGTATCCTGCGTGATCCTGTCATTTTTCTTGCCATCGACACACCGCGCCGGGCACCGGATGACGTGGTGTTCGTCAATCCTGCCGAAGGCACGCCTTCCGGCTTCATCAAGAGTATCTGAAGTAATGCCGCGGGTCACAGATGAACTGGATCTGTGTCCCTGCAGTGCATGCCCGCAAAACGCGGCGTAAGCCAGGGCATCTGGAGACGGTTTCCTTTCCCGAAAGACCTGGTCCGGGAAACATCTCTGTTCAGCAGGAAAAAAATGAAAATCAGGGGCGGCCCCTTCGGGGTTCTCTCACTCTGGTTCGCTAAGCGGCTGCGCCGCTAACCTCACTGGAGCCCCCTGCGGGGTCTCCACGCTTTCGCGCAACGGTTCGACCGCTCGCCCTGGGGTTCTTCAGAATGAATACTTGTGAGATTCCCGATAATACTGCGATTAATAAAATGGGCATAAGGAAATAAAGGGAATAAAAACAGAAGTAAACTAATGTTTACTTCTAATTCATTGTCTTTTTTATTGCATTTATAGTCTGTCTGTACTATTCTTTATTTGTGGAGAGGGAAATGGTTCCCGCCACAGACGCCCCGCCCGGTGGTGGAACACCGGACAGGGCTGACGCCAGACAGAAAGGCCTAGTTTCATGTCCAACGCTACCAACACAATGACCGCCGCCCTTGCTTCCGCGCAAGAGAAGAAAGCCGCCAGCAAGGCAAAATCGGGCCAGAAGGCTCCCGCTGCCCGCCGCTTCGAGGAAGCGGCCCGGCGCGCGCCTGTCATCACCATCGAGGCCGCCGAAGCCTGATCCCCGTTCCCGACCAGATCACCAAGATCGTTTCCCATTTCGGCCTTGAGGACTTCGACGCCGACGCCCTCGCGGAAACGGCCCGGCAGGCTTTCACCGTCATCGCCCGCAGCCTCTCGCCCGTGCTGGTCGTGACCACATGGAACGGGGAGCAGAACGACAAGGGGCTGGAAATGCACCTCCAGCGCATGGCGGGTGCCGCTGTCGCGTCCGCCTTCGGGGCTGCCCAGTTCTATGACGCCAAGCGCGCGCAGGCCCGCGAACTGTCCTCACAGTTCAACGAGTATCGCGAAGAGGACCGGATGGCGTCGACGGGCTGGAAAACAGGGCGGCCAACGCCCGCCGCTTCGCAGCCGAGCAGGGGATCAAGGCCGCCGCTCTG
>NZ_BAIO01000046.1 GCF_000613305.1 Komagataeibacter kakiaceti JCM 25156 | reverse complement strand
CGCCCTGCCCTGCCCCACCCCGGACGCCGTGCGCAGGCTGGCGGAATGCCAGCACGGCCTGCGCGGCGAACATGACCAGCTTACCAGCAAACTGGTGGCGGCGCGCGAACACCTGACCACGCTCCACCCGCAGCTTGCCCGGCTGGAGCAGGCAGGCCATCCGGTCACGCCGGAAATACTGGCCGCCGCCCGCACGCAGCGCGACGCGCTATGGCACGACATACGCACTGCCTATCTTGATCCCGCGGCCCAGACGCCTGCCGCCACACGCCAGCTTCAGGCCACGGCCCTTGATGCCGCGATGGACAGGGCCGATACGCTGTCCGCCCAATTGATGGCGGAGGCAAACCGTATCGCCCGGATCGAGGGCGTGCGGCATGCGATCAGGGAATGCGAAGATAAAATCGCCTTTTACATGCAGCAGCAGGCACACCTGCACGAACGGATGGACTGCCAGTGGCAGGAATTCATCGCGCCTTTCCCGGCCCTGATCCCGCATGCGGCAACGCCCGACGCACTGGACGCATTTGTACGCCAGCGTACGGAAATCCTGACCGAAACCACGCAGATCGCCCATGAGCGCACCCTGCTGGCGGAAGAACGCATCCGGCCCGACACCCAATATGACATCATGCAGCGTCTGGCCCACCGGCTGGGCGTTGATCCGGCCCTTGCCCCGGCGCCCTGTGTCGCGGCCATCATCGCCGCCCTGCGCCTGCACGACACCGAGCATGATGAATACGACAGGCTGAAGCGCGAATGTGATGAGCTGCGCGCCAGCGAAACCGGGTTGCAGGCACAGGCGCAGGGCCTGCAGGCCACGCGGCAGGAATGGGAACAGCAATGGGGAGCGACCGTACAGGCCCTCGGCCTTCCCGCCGATGCCCCGCCTGCCATTGCCTGCGACCTTGCCGCCGAATGGGCGGCAGCGCCCGCGCATATAGAACGTCTGGCCGAACTGCGGGAAGCCGCCACGCAGGCCCGGAAGGCCATGGCGGATCTGACGCGGGTGATGGACGGCCTGCGCCCCCATATCCATCCCGCCCTGCCGCATGACGCGCTGGACGCCGCAGGTGAGCTTGAGCGCCGCTGGCAGGCGGCGGAGAAAAACCACACCCAGCGCGAAGCCCTGCGCCCGGAATACGAACAGGCCACCCGTACCGCGCGGGAAAGTGAAACCAGCCTGTCCCGCGCGCAGGCGGAGATCGCGACCCTCCAGACCCGTACGCAGACGGACAGCCCCCACGCGCTGGAGCAGCTTGCCCAGCGCCTGGCCCGGCGGGACGCCCTGGCGGAGCGGCATGCACAGGCGCTGCACACCCTGTCGCGCATGACGGATGGGCAGGCCCCGGACGATCTGCAGCGGGAAATTGATGGTCGCGACCTGCCCGAACTGACGGCCGAGATCGCCCGGATCGATGACCGCCTGAAGGAACTGGACCTGTTGCGCGACAACGCGGTCCGCGCCGAACAGTGCGAGGAAACCGCCCTGCGCGCGTTCGAGAACAATACCGAAGCGCCACAGGCCGCCGCCCGGCGCGAGGCGGCGATTACCCACCTGCACCAGATCGTGGCGGAATATGCCAGGCTGACACTGGCGCGCAACCTGATCGCCGATGCGATTGACCGCGTGCGGACCGAGGAACAGGATCCACTGGTCACACGCGCGGGGCAGTTCCTGCATCTTGCCACACAGGGCGCGTTTACCGGCATCCGCACAGAACTGGATGCGCGGAACGAGCCCGTGGTGCAGGCCGTGCGCCATGACGGCAGCATCGTGCCCGTAACGGCCATGAGCGCGGGCACACGTGACCAGCTGTTCCTGGCATTCCGGCTGGCCAGCGTGGAGACCTACTGCAAATCAGCCGAGCCGCTTCCCTTCATAGCCGATGACCTGCTGGTCCAGTTTGATGATGCCCGCACACTTGCCACCCTGCGCGCCCTGACGGATTTCGCCCGCACGACACAGGTCCTGCTCTTCACCCATCACGACAGCATCCGCGACATGACCCGCAGCCTGCGGGCGCAGGGCATGGCCATAAACCTGCTGGAACTGCCCCGCGTCACCTCACCCGACCCCGCCGCCATGGCAGCGCAACCGTGACATGCTCCGGGTTTACGGCGCGGCCTGCGCCATACGGGTTTCGGGCAGGATTTCAAACAGCGTCTCCTTGGGGCGGCAGGGGCGGGCCGTGGTCTCCGTCATGACAACCGGGCGGTTGAGCAGGATGGGATGGGCGGCTATGGCGTCGAGTATCTGCCGTCCGTCAGGTCCGGGTCATCCAGCCCGAGTTCGGCATAAGGCGTGCCACGCTGGCGCAGCAGGTCGCGCACCGGCACGCTCAGGCGGCTGGCCAGCACGTCCAGATCCGCGCGTGAGGGCGGGGTCTTCAGGTATTCGACCACGACCGGCTCGATCCCCGCGGCAAGGATCATGGCCAGGACATTACGTGACGTGCCACAGGCACGGTTATGAAACAGGGTTACGGTCATCTAGCGGCCCATCCATACGATCAGACAGATGATATAATCACGTCCCGCCCCCTGAATACAGCAGGCATGTCCCGCCCCGCGCGCGCCCATGGTGCATTCGGGCGCAAACTCCGTTATGACTGCGGCGCCGCCCGCCTGTCCGTCGGGGGGTTACATGCGGTCATTTTCAGCCATGGTTGCCCATTACAATGAACACATCCCCTGTCGCCCTTCCCGCCGATCCGCAGGGCACGCTGCCTGTCTGCGTGGCGGCGCTGTATCATTTCACCCCGTTCACGGACTGCGCGGCGCTGCGCGCGCACCTGCTCGATACATGCCACAAGCTGGGCATACGCGGCATCCTGCTGCTGGCGCATGAAGGGATAAACGGCACCATTGCCGGAAGTGACAGCGCCATCACCACCATCGTCACCACCCTGCGCGCCCTGCCGGGCTGTGCCGATATGGAAATCAAGTTTTCCCGCGCCCCTTCCCTGCCCTTCCGGCGCATGAAGGTGCGTATCAAACGTGAAATCGTGACCATGGGCATAGACGGACTGGACCCGAGGCGCGACGTGGGCCATTACGTCGCGCCCGCTGAGTGGAACGCCCTGATTTCCGACCCCGACACCATCGTGATCGACACCCGCAATGATTATGAGGTTGCGATCGGAACCTTTCGCGGGGCCATTGATCCGCAAACCCGCAGCTTTCGCGAATTTCCACAGTGGTTTCGCGACCAGCGGCAGGAACTGACGGCACAGGGCCGCACGCCCAGAATCGCCATGTTCTGCACCGGCGGCATCCGCTGCGAAAAGGCCACGGCCTTTGTCCGCGCGGAAGGGATTGAGGATGTATTCCACCTGCAGGGCGGCATCCTGAAATATCTGGAAACGGTGCCTGAACAGGAAAGCCTGTGGGATGGCGAATGTTTCGTGTTTGACCAGCGTGTCAGCGTGGGCCACGGCCTGAAGCCCGGCAATTTTGACATATGCCATGCCTGCCGCGCGCCACTGAGCGAAGCCGACCGGCAGGCACCGGAATATGAAGCGGGCATCAGTTGCCCCCACTGCCATGATGAACGGACGGAAGCCCAGCGCCACCGCTACGCCGAACGTGAACGCCAGATCGAGCTTGCCCGCCAGAAAGGCATCACCCATCTCGGCTCGGACCCCGTGCGCTGAGAAGCCTGTCCTGGGGACATTTCCGCAAATCATCAGGCGGTTTCTGGTGAAGCTTTTTTCAGAACGCTTCAGGGAACGCCGCCTTTTTGAAAAAAGGCGGCACCCAAAAACTTTTATTCTTTTTATAAAAACAGTTGTTTTTAAAACAGGCTGAGAAATACGTTTATGAATAGCGCCTGCGTTAGAACCGGCGGTTGAGGGGCGATGGATCGGCTGCCATCCCCGCCAGTGCCGCCTCGATCACTGGCCAGTTCCCGCTCCGCGCCGTTGCCGCGACATAGCCATCAGGGCGCACCAGCCAGATACCCTTTCGCGGTGGCTGGCGGAGTTCGGGTTTCAGCAGGGCAGTATGGCGCGCCATCATGGCCCGTGCCTGGGCATCGTCCGTGGCAACCAGTGTAAAGCGGGGCAGATCACCCGCGCCGGGGGCATAATCGGCGGCAAATCGTTGCCCAGGACGCGCGCCCCGCAGCCCTCTGGCAAAGCCGGCGTTAAGCGGGCTGTCGGGATACGCGATCATGACACCGGAAAGCCGGTTGGCGACCGTGCGACGGACCAGCGGTATTTTAAAAATCCCCTGCACGGCAAAACCGCGCAACCATTGCGCCAGATGGCTTCTGAGCAGGACAATTCTGGTCATACGCCCGGAATCGGACAGAACCTGCCGGGCAACCGCGCTGCGTTCGATGCTGTAGCTGTCCAGCAGGGCCGGACCCGCCTCCCGCCGTTCGACAAGCGCCAGTTTCCACGCGAGATTGAAGGCGTCCTGCATGCCCATGTTCATGCCCTGCCCCCCGGCGGGACTATGGACATGCGCCGCGTCCCCCGCCAGAAACACGCGGCCCGCACGATAATTCCGCACCGTGCGCTCATTGACCCCAAAATCCGACAGCCAGACCGGATCGGACAGAGTGATACCGCCCGGTCCGCGCTGGTCGACAATGGCCTGCACTTCTTTCAGATCCGGTGCGTGCAATGGCGTGGAGCCGATATCGGCAATGATACGGTAACGGCCCGGAGCCATGGGAAAGAACATGACGGCCCCATCGGAATGCCAGAAAATCGCTGGTTCATCCGGCGCGATGGCAAGACCCGCGACATGCGCATCGGCAATGATGAAACCGGTTGGCAGGGTATCGCCTTCAAATGCCAGGCCAAGCCTGCGGCGCACAAAGGAGTGCGCACCGTCGCAGCCGATGAGCCAGGCGGCCTCCATGGTCTCGCTTCTGCCCCCGTCATGCACAAGGTGCATGAAACACCATCGCCCCTGTCAACAAGGTCCGTCAGTTCGGCGCCGCGCTCGACCTTTCCGCCAAGGGACTGAAGATGGTCTTCCAGCAGGCGCTCGGTTTCCGATTGCGCGATCATCAGCAGGTAATTGAACCGTGAAGCGATCGTGGCGAATGGAATGCGGGCAAGAACCTTGCCCCCGGCATGAATACTGACGGCTTCCGCATGCAGGCCCGTGGCCACGAAAGCCCCCGCACAGCCCGCCGCCGCCAGCAGTTCAAGGGTTCGGGGCCATACGGCGAGGGCCCTGGACTGATCGGTACGCCCCGGCGCTTTATCGACAAGCCTGACGGGCACGCCATACCGCGCAAGCTCGGCGGCCATGGTCAGACCGACAGGCCCCGCGCCGACGACAAGAACAGGCTTCGACATGATTTTTGTCCGCGCAAGAAGAACCGTCCCGCCACACGGGCGGCCAGTTCCGGGTTAACGCCGGGCGTGTTCAACCCGTTCCGATCCGGAAAAAGGCGTGGATTTCAGAACGGGATCGGTCCTGCCAATCCGGACAGGGGGAGACAGCGCATGATGCAGGGTTAGGGGGATATTTTCCGGCATGGACGCCGCCCATCAGGAAATTCGCCCTGCGGGAACCCTTGACAATATCCTGAATTCGCAATTCGGTTTAAGACCTTCCGAAGGCAGTCTGAACACTTTAGTCCAGAAAATATTCCGCCAGTCATAAGGACATTTTTCAGTCAGGAAAGCCGACACCAGTGGACCGTATCGACCTTTTTCGTATTTTTGCCCGGGTGGTGGAAACGTCCAGTTTCACCCATGCGGCCGATACGCTCAACATGCCGCGCTCCTCGGTCTCCACGGCCATACAGGAACTTGAGGCACGGGTGGGTGCGCGTCTGCTGGCCCGCACCACCCGGTCGGTCGCGCCCACGCCCGATGGCGCGGCCTTTTACCACCATTGCGTGCGGCTGGTGGCGGATGTGGAGGAAACCGAAAACCTGTTCCGCAGCGATCGGGCCGGGCCGGGCGGTCTGCTGCGTGTGGATATGCCGGGACGGATCGGCCGCCTGCTTGTTGCCCCTGCCCTGCCGACCTTCCTGCGGCACTACCCGGATATTGACATTGAACTGGGTGTTACCGACCGGGCCATAAACCTGATCGAGGACGGCGTGGACTGCGTGCTGCGCATCGGCCCGTTGCAGGATTCAGGCTGATCGCACGCCGGATGGGGGAACTGCCGCTGGTCAATGTCGCAAGCCCGGCCTATCTTGCCCGCCACGGCATACCGCTCCGGCCATCCGAACTGGGCGGGCATGAGGCCGTGCGCTACGCATCACCCACCACCGGCCGGGTGGAGGAATGGGAATGGATGGAAAACGGCCAGGCCCGCACCATGCCCATGTCCGGCCGGGTCTGCGTAAACAATGCCGAGACACTGGTGGCCTGCTGCCTTGCCGGGCTGGGGCTGATACAAGTGCCCGCCTATGACGTGCGCCCCCATATCCAGCGCGGTGAACTGGTGGAGGTCATGCCCGACTGGCGGGCCGGGCCAATGCCCATGACGCTGCTTTACCCGCACCGCCAGCATCTCTCCCGCCGGCTCCAGCTTTTTGCGGACTGGCTTGCCACCCTTCTTGCGCGCGAAACCGCCTGATCTCAGATCAGGCCGCCCTCCGCGATCATCTGCTGCAGGTCGAGTTCATGCTCAAGCTGGTGCAGCACCACATCATGCACCGCCCCGCTGCGGTGCAGGCGGAGCAGTTCGGCGCGCCCAGCGTCTATTATGGTCAGTTGCATCTTGTATTCGGCATCCTGCCGCCCCTGTAGCGCCTGCTGTTCATGGCTGAAGCGTTCGGCCAGTTCCGCACGATAGGCATACTGTTCCAGCAGGTGCGCATGGATCAGTTGCCCATCCGCGCCGTACGCCAGTTCGCGTATGGCGTTTTCCTGCATCCGGGCGACGAGTGCGCGCGCCTGCGATACGGACAGGTAATGTTTCTGCCCCCATGCATGCCCGTGCCCACCGCCGGTAAGATGAATGACCCACCCGATCGTTGTTCCCTGAACCAGCACGGTAACCAGAATGACCACGAAGGTCGCGATCTGCATGATGTCACGATTGGGCATGTCTTCCGGCAGGGCCAGCACTATCGCCAGGCTGACCACGCCGCGCATGCCACACCAGCCCATGATCGCGACAAAGCCAAAAAACATCCGCCGGTCCGGCCGCATCCGGTCGGGTATCCAGATCACGCGCAGCCCTTCGGTCACGAACATCCACACAAAGCGCGAGACCAGAACGGCCGCGACAATACCCGCCACCGGGCGGAACACATCCTGCCGTACCCAGCCCGTACCCATATGCCGCAGCACAATGGCATGGACGGATGTGCCGATCAGCACGAACACCAGGGATTCCAGCAGGAAAACCAGCACTTCCCACACCGCCGCCCAGCGCAGGCGTGCATCGGCGCTGAACACGTCATGCTGCCGCCAGCCCACGACCAGCCCCGCCACGACGGTGGTGATGACACCGGAAACCCCGATCTGCTCCCCGCCGATATAGGCGACCCATGGCAGGAGCAGCGTCATGGTGATGCTGACGATACGATCGCGCACCATGCCCATGAACCTGATCCATACCCAGCCCAGCAGACCACCGAACGCAAGGCCACCCGCCGCCAGAAAACCGAACGTCGCCACCGCATGGACAAGGTTGAACGTGCCGGTCAGGGCGGCGACGGTGGCAAAACGGTAAAGGACCAGGCTGGCCGCGTCATCCAGCAGGCTTTCCCCTTCCAGCAATGTGGTGATCCGTTCCGGCAGGGAAACACGCCTGAGCACGGCCTTCGCCGCCACCGCGTCGGGCGGGGCCACGATGGCGCCCAGCGCGAAACATCCCGCCCATGGCATGGAGGGAATGAGCCAGCGCGTCGCCATGCCGACCGCGAACGTGGTGAACGCCACCCCGCCCACCGCAAGCTGCACGATACCCGCCAGATTGGCCCGGAACGCATGCCAGACGGAAAAATAGGCCCCGGCCAGCAGCAGCGGCGGCAGGAACACGATCAGCACCAGATCGGGATCAATCTCGATAACGGGCAGCCCCGGCATAAGGGCGATGGCGATGCCCCCCAGCACCAGCGCCGCCGCCGGGGGCAGGCGCAGCCTGCGTGCGGCCAGATCCAGCACCACGATCACGACGATCAGGAGGAGAATGAACTCAAAGCGCTCTACATTGGACATGCGCACCCTACCCGCCATATGGCCGGGCGCCCCTTCCCCGGCCTGTGACGGTTAACGCGACAGGCGATGCGGGGTTGGTCTCAACACACACGCGCATGGCCTGTATTCACGGCGGCACGGATACCCCGCCACCACCGGCCACGACAGCGTTGCGGAAGCCTTTGCCCTGCCCATGGACAAGGGCATGCAACCTTCCCGCCCATGGCTGCATTAGGAATTCGTGCATCTTCGTGAATATGGGAGACGGCTACAGTCAGGGTCCCGTATCAACGCCTGTGGGCAGTCAGCATGGATTGCGCAGCCCGGCCCGCAATCGCGCCTGCACCATGGCCGTGATGCGTGTGGGCCTGTTGAGCGGGCGACAGCTTATGGCCTCCCTGGCGTTATGGAAGTGAGAACCGCCATGTCGAGACTTTCCATTCACAACTGCGGACAACCGCCGTTACCGCCGCCCAACCCGCCATCCCCACGGGATTATCCGCCTCCGGGGCCGGACCAGCCCTTCCCGTTTGACACGCCCGCACCCCCGCCGCCGCCACTCCAGAACCGGCGCGGATGGATCATTGCAGGGGAACGGTGAACTGGCCCCTCAGCGGCTGTTTGAAAAACCTGCCGTTGAGATAGGCCGGAATCGTAATGAAGTTTTTGGTGAAGCTTTTTTGAGAAAAGGCCGAACGGGCTGAAGGAAAATCATTCCCTGACCCGCACCGCCCTGGATCAGAAACCGATGACCGCATCACCACCAAAGGTGAACATGCCGTTGTTGCGTCCACCGTTAAAGGGTGTCGTATCGTTCAGCGAGCGATCGAAGCGCACTTCGGGCCGCAGCATGAACACGCGGACATGGTGGCCCAGATCCGGCTTGTAGGTCACGCCCAGAGTCATTTCACCATAGGTGGTGCCATGCCCGCCTGGCCCCGGCATCAGGGCGTCACCCCGGCTGGCGCGACCGGAAATGCCATCCATGTAGGAATTGTTGCCAATAAAGGTCGCAACCATGAGATTGTTGTTATCGCGGTAGATTTCACCACGATAGTTGAAGGTCAGGACCTTGTTGATCTTGTAGCTCAGGAAGCTGACGAAGCTTTCCGCGTCGCGGCCTTGAAGTTGCCATTCGAGCGGATGCCGTTCAGCCTTCGTCATGAATGTAGTTGAACTCCCCCGTCAGGGTCAGGCGATCGTTAACGGCGTAGGTCGCGTTGATGTCGTTCCAGAACCGTTCTGCATGGTCGGCCTCATACCGGCCACCGGCGGATGAATAGCGGGAGTTTTCAGGCCCGACGCGGCTCAGTTCGATAATGTTGAGCTTGCCATGCGCGAGGTTGTTCAGGTTGAACCCGAAATAACCCGCGGGCGCGTTGTTGTTATCGGAACGGCCGAACGAGGTCTGGTTACCGGTATCGATACCGAACGTCACGTCAATCATGTCGGTCACATGCCAGTTGAACATGGCGCCGATATGCTGGAAGGGAACCGAATATTCGGATGTGTAGGCAATGGTATAGAACGGGCGGGTGGTGGGATCGAGCGTTTCAACGCCCATGGGGGCCTGAAGGATACCGGCATGCATGTCCAGCCCGCCCTTGGTGGCCCAGGGGAGGTGAACATCGGCGTGGGCCTGTGCGGGGATCAGCTGGTAGCGGGCGTTCCATTCATGCGCGCTGACACCCAGAATCTGGTAGTAGCGTGCATCCGAACCGTACATGCCTCAAGGGTGAAACCGACCTGATAGCCGCCCTGTGAGGGGTCAATCGCTTTCTGCAGGGTGAATTCGGCCTGGTTGAGCTGTACCTGGTTGGCATGGTCGGCAAAGAAGTCACCGAAGTTGTAGCCCGGCTGCGGGCGGGCGGGGTTGGCCATGATGCCGCCTTCGACCTGACCGGTCAGGGTAATGCCCGACAGCCACCGCGCCATGGCGGAATCACTCTTTTCCATGCTCTTGAATATGGACACCTGGGCATGAGCATGGGGCATATCGAGCAGGATACCAGCGGCAAGCGCCGTAATGCATCCAATACCGGAACGAAACCCAGATACTCTCATCCCGTTTTTCTTCATGGCGGTCCCCAGAATGTCGTTTTTGCTACACTGCTATCTACCAGCTTTTTTTTGATAACGAACCGAAATGCTCCCCATCATAACGATTGAATATCAGTACGTTGCAAAAGCCACACACATCGTTACATTTTCATAACAATAAAATATAATGACACATATTTGTAATGTTTATGACAGCCCGTGTCGCATCTGGCCGGGGCATAAGGACCATCGCCGCACCCTGCCAATCAGCTCATACGTTTCGAACGCGTCACGACATTCAGGGTTCAGGTAATTTCTTTACCTCAGCTACACATTCGCCAAGGTGACAGGATTCCTGCGGGCCGCCCGTAAAACGCATGACGGGTTGCGGGCCAGCCCCACATTCTCGCCCCATCTGCCTGCTGCCCTGGCAGGCCGGACGATCCATGCGGGTGCGCGACCCCTATGCCGGATATGATAATGCCCGTCCCGAAAGTGCGCTTATGCGGCAACAGTCGGTGTGCATGGCTGAATTCCAGCCATGTCCCGTGGCGCCGTTCGGGCCACGGCGGCTGCGTGACACTGGTAACGCAGCCACCTTGCATGAAGTCAGGACACGGGCCGGGACAGTCCATGACCAGTACCCGGCCCGCCATTACAGCGCCTTTACCAGCCGCCCCAACCCCAGCCACCAATATATCCGCCATACGGATAGCCATAATACCCCGGATAACCGTAAACAGGATATCCATAACCGTAACCATAGCCGTAAT
>NZ_BAIO01000047.1 GCF_000613305.1 Komagataeibacter kakiaceti JCM 25156 | reverse complement strand
CCTGTGCTTATTCAGGTGGGAGAAAACGAGGCTTATTTCTCGGACTCTGCCCGGCTTGCTGACCGTCTGGCACAAGCCAACGTGGATGTCAGGCTTCAGAAATGGCCGCGTGTATTTCATGTCTGGCAGGCATGGAGTCCGCTTTTGCCTCAAGCCAGAGAAGCGGTTGCCAGCGCCGCAGAGTTCATCAAGCGTCAGTTGGCATAAAGGACGGAAGTTCGCTCAACATCGATAGATTATTCACAGTGCCTACCGGGCTCTGTAAAATAATTGATTTAACGCCGGTATTTACGGAGACCTGTGGATGCGTGGCGACGTGACAGACGAGGAATGGGCAATCACTGGAGACCTGCTGCCGCCTGGACGTAGCTGTTGCTCACTGTA
Source organism: Komagataeibacter kakiaceti JCM 25156 (assembly GCF_000613305.1). Next base: position 10,213 of record NZ_BAIO01000047.1, on the reverse strand, counting down.
ATGCTTGATGTCCTACGTTTCGGTTGCCTATGGCAAAATATACATGAGCGCGAAGGAAAATAGCACTCGGTATATGTCCGATACGGCCGCTGATGCTCTTATGACCGCGTCAGTCGCCAACCCCAGCAGGCCTCGGAGCTTTTTTTGATAGCACGTCCTGCAGAGCCGCCTTGTTGAGCGACAGGTCCTCGACGATCCGTTTCAACTCCACGTTCCCGTCCTCGCGCTGGCGCAACCGTTTCATTTCGGCCGGCATCAGGCCCGCGTATTTCTTCCGCCAGTTGCAGAACGTTGCCCCCGAGATGCGTGCCTTCCGTTAAACCCGGTAGCAGGTGTGCCCGTGTCCGTGGACCTCAATACAAACGCGATCTGCGCCTTGGTGAACGCCGATGCCTTCAAGAAATTCTCATTATCCTGGATCCGGATCATAGGTGGAGAATTCCAACCCCAATTTGCCGTGTTTTCGGGGAACTCGTCAAAACATTCGAGGTGGTATAGTCCCTGGGACGCTTAGCCTCTCGGGGCAAATGCGTCCCTGACGGCCTTCACGAATGATGCCCACATCTCGTCCGTTATTCGCGGGTAGTTACGGCGTAACTTCCTGCCCACACTGGCCTCATCGTTCGCGGTTACGGAGCGGATTATCTCGTCTGCCAACCTGTCCGGCATCTCACAAATTTCCTTCAGGTCCAGCCTGGCGTTGTCGTGGTTCCGGAGATACAGCGCCTCATCCCGCATGTGATGGACTATAGTCGTGTTGATGATATCCGCCAAGTAAATGACATGCGGAACATAGTTGGCATATCGCCAAGTAGGCCGAGCCAGGTCCTCGTCAGAAAAGATCAGGTCTGCCTCTACGCCGTCGGGATATATCGTGGGCTTGGAGGCGAATGATATGTGGGATCTAATCTGGCTCATTAGGGGAGCGGAAATCTTGTCGAGGACGTCATCATAGGCTCGACGACTGGTTGGGTCGTCATTGATGGCGACGGATACGGGTAAGATGACGTCTTGGGAGGTCGCACCGTCTCGACGCAAAATGTCGTTGATGAGAAACCGGTGCACGCGGCCATTGCCGTCAATAAGTGGATGGACATAGACGAAGCCGAAAGATGCGATAGCAGCACGCATAACTGGTGACTGGTGTTGCGTGCGATCCAAAAATATCTCAATGCCCTCAAGCATGGCGGCCACGTCTTCTGCCGGGGGGGCCAGGTAGTGCACAACCTGCGAGTGATGGGTTGTCTGTCCGACAAAGACAGGAGACTTTCGATACCCGCTGTATGGAATCAGAGCTGTGTCGCCCAAAATGGCTTTCTGAATACTGGCCAGTCGCTGCTCAGATAGAATGCCACTCGCTGCCTGGTGAGCGTCTGAAGCGCCGCTCCAAGGGAAGGCGGGACGTTGTAACCGGTCCAAGTCGCAATAACTTGAGCAAAACGCTGGATACGATTTGTCGCTCCAGATTCCTTTTCAATGTCAAAGCTCGCCCGACTTTCTCGTGTTGTCAGCCAGGATGCAGAGCGGGACAGCAATTCCGCACCGAACTCCTCAATGATTTCATCATAGTGTCTCGAGATATTGTAATTAAAGGCTTCCACAAGGCGCTTGGAAAGCGGAATGGCTGGGCAGAAAAATCTTGTCCCAGGCATATTGTTGATAACCTTCCACTTGGAGATGCGGATTTCATTCTCCACTACGCTCGCGGCCAGATTCCTGTCACTGTCAAGAACCGGAATGTAAGACCCTCGCAAGTCTGGTGGTTGGACGAGGTCTTCGCCGGTAAGGAACTCATACAGGAACGCAGCACGCCGGGCGTACTGACTGGTGGGTTTGTTGTTCACCCACTCCTGGACAAACCAAGATCCTCCGACGTTAAAGACGCGTGAGAGCAACTCAAGGTTTATGGGCTCATGACGGATGTGAAACTGCAGGTGGTCAGCTATCTTCTCCCCGGGATACATTTGGGGGGGATAGATTTCCGTAATATATGGACCAATGTCTGTAGTACGGCGGTTGGTTCCGATGTAACTTCTGACAGCTAGGCCCCCAAAAGGTTCTACTTCGAAATTCTCTGCGAGCCAGAGTCCCCCGCAAATCATGTTTCCGCCAGCCATCTCACCACCTGTGAAAAACGGGCGACTTTGCCCAAGAACGATGAGCGTAACACAAAAACGATGAAAAATGAGGCGTCAAACGCAAAAAACGTGTAGAAACAGCATGTGCAGGTCGTCCCAACCAGGACTCTCCGTCAAATTCCTTTGGGCCTGCCGGTCAGTTGGTACTCGGCCCATTGTCCGGGGCCCCGTTGCCGGAACCGGTCGACCCGACATCGATATATCGCCTCGTCGTCATAGCGCTGGGCTATCGCGGCCTGGCTATGCGACGAAGGATCCGGTCACGGACACTCAGGCGTCTGCGCCGGATGTCTAGACCAAAGGGCAGTGCCCACTCTTATGACTTTCAATAATATTCGTCATGGGCCCGAAGGCGAGGTTTTTTCCAGCCTGTCGATTGCGGCCTGATCGGACGCGGCCTCACGAAGCGCGATCCAGTCGTCAGGCGGATCGCCGGCCTCCAGCATCCCTTTGAAAACCCTGTAAGCATCGGTCTTTGCCCCATAGGTCCGCAAAGTCGTTTCATCGTTCACCCATGCGAAGATGATGATTTTCGCGGTCGAGTCATAGCGAAAGAATAAACGGAAACGACCATTACCAAATTTTGCCCGGAACCAGTGCCTGTGCGCGACGCCAAGTGTCGAGCCTTGCCGATAGACGGTTGCGGTCGGATCGGCAGGAATTGTCTGGAATACCAACTTGCTCAAAGCAGCCAGCAGCTTCGTGTTCGCCTCCCTCTGGTATTTTTCAGGCTTTTTTGCCTTCAATACCTCGACCGCGTCGGTCAGCTTTTCCAACTGATCGAGAAAGAGGGGATGCGCCAGAATGGTCCAGCCATTGATCGTAATCACGATTAGAGCGCAACGTCACCGTCAATGCTGGCATCGAGGTCAATGTCCATGTCCCCGACAAGCGCGGCCATGCGATCGCGAAGGTTGGTGGGCAGAGCGGCAACGGATGTACCAGGGTGTTTCTCCATGTCCTCGGCCAGAAATACAAGGAAGCGGTCTATAACTGGGTCGCTTGCCTCGTCCTTAGCCCTCTCGACGTAGACCCGATGCTGATCGTCGATAAAGAAGGCGATACGTCCGCCGTAGTCCACGCCCAAAGCCTGCCGAACGCTTTTGGGAACGGTCGTCTGGCCCTTGGCGGTGATCCTGCTTTCTTCTTTCAGCAGCGCAGCCATGTTTAGATCCCCAATTTACACTCGGGTGTATGTAAGGGAATTTCCTTACCTTGTCAAGCTAGACTACACCTGCCGGTTATCTATTGGGCGATTAGGCGTTAATTTCTGAACACGCTCATAAGCGCAGCTTATTTATTCGTTGCTTGTGACGGGGGCAGAAAACCCCTAGCCGATGCGAAGTGAAGGCTAAAAGTATGAAAAGCTGAGCGGCAGGTGGCGACCAGAGGTACGGGCAACACGGCGCACCTCACGATACTGCAATCATGCTTCAATGGCGATGATGGTTTTCAAAACATGAGCTTGTAAGAGCAGTGAGATCCGAGCGAGAGGAGAAACTTGCCAGCAGACGGGTTCAACGCCGAATACATCCAGCAGGACAAAGCTTGAGCCGATCAATCAACCACCGACCAGCTGGGCCTGGCGGTTCGGTTGTTGGATAGACTACAGTCATGGGCATATCGGCGCCCCCGTGGGCAATACCCTCGATACGGAGTTCAACCAGTCGGCCGCCGTCAATGTCCGCTCGAACAGTATGAAGTGGCATGCCACCCCAACCCAGACCGCCCAGCAGAAAATGATGCTTGGCATACAGATCGGCAAGCCGCCATGTCAGGGGCGACATGACGCCACGTTCCTTGCCTGCGGACAGGTTGGTGCGGTCGGTCAGCACAAGCTGGACGTGGCGGGCCAGTTCTTCCCGGGGAATGACGCCGTCAATCCGCGCCAGCGGATGATCATGTGCGGCCACGATCAGGAAGCGGATATCTCCCAGCGCCTCGCTGGACATGGATGGGGGAAGGTCGGGCAGGGGGCCTGCAATACCGATACCGGCCCGCCCATCGAGCAGGGGCTGAAACACGCCGCCAAGGGCCTCGACATAAAGCCGCAGGGGGGTGTGTGGAAACGTCTCGCGAAACTTCGCCGCCATGGCTGTCATGCGGTCCATCGGGAAGAACACATCGACTACGACCGACAGTTCCGGCTCCAGCCCGGACGACATGCCTTTGGCCCGCGCCTTCATGAAATCCACGCCCGCGACCACGCCGCGCGCATCGGCCAGCAGAACCCTGCCAGCGACGGTCAACTGTGGGTAGCGGCCCGTCCGGTCGAACAGCATCACACCCATCTGGCCTCAAGGCCCGCAACCATTTCGCTGACGGCCGATTGTGACCGGCGCAGCAGCCGGGCGGCGGCCGAGAAGCTGCCTTCATCGCTGGCCGCAATGAAGGTGCGCAGTTGGTCCAGTGAGACGCCATCCAGCATGATCCGCCAATCCATCGGTTATTCCGGTATTATATATCGGAATATAGCGGCTTTATAGATACCTGTGTTCATGGGACATGCTGGATCATGTTCAGGGCCATCGGAAACCTGTTTTCAGGGCGCAACAGATGGTCCGTGTCCTGCGCCCCTGCGGAGAAGACCAGCGTGAAGATCCTGCATATCGATTCCAGTATCCTTGGCGAATATTCCTTCAGCCGCCAGCTTTCGGCTGAAACCGTCGCGCGGCAGAAGGCCGAGCATCCCGACGCCAACGTGCTCTACCGCGATCTCGCCGCCGATCCGCTGCCGTACCTGACTGGCGCGCATCTGGCGGCCCGTCAGGGTACTCCCGTGACGGAAGCCACGCTTGAAGCGGATCTGGCGATCGGGAATTCCCATATCGAGGATCTGGCGGCCGCCGACATCATCGTGATCGGCGTACCGATGTACAATTTCTCCATTCCCGCTCAGCTCAAGTCATGGATTGATCGCGTTGTCGTGGCTGGCAAAACGTTCCAGTACGGTGCGGCTGGCCCGGAAGGGTTGCTGCCAGCGGGTAAAAAGGCATTCCTTATCTCGTCCCGCGGCGGGATCTATACTGGCGACAGTCCGGCCGCAGTTCTGGATCACCAGGAAAAATATCTCAGTGCGGTCCTTGGCTTCATCGGTGTGCGTGATGTCGTCTGGATCAGGGCGGAAGGCCTGTCCCTGGGCGCTGAGGCCAAGGAGGCCGCCATTGTCCAGGCCCAGAGCGAAATCGCCCTCGTTCCGGCCTGATATCCTTTTGTGCAACAGGAATATTTTTCATGACCAGACATCATTTCGCGGCATCGGCGCTGGCAGCCATGACTGTTTTCTGCGCGGTTTCCCATGCCACCGCCCAGCAGGTTTCCACGCCCGACCCGTCGGCGGTGAGGGCCGGCACCTATAGGGTCGAGCCGTATCATACGCAGGTCGGCTTCACCCTCTCGCATATGGGTTTCAGCAATTTTTCCGGTTTTTTTAACGGTGTATCCGGCTCGCTTAAAATCGATCCCGCCCATCTCTCGGCCACCAACCTTGATGTCACGATTCCGGTGCAGTCGGTCGACACCACGGTGCCGAAGCTGGATGGCGAGCTGAAAAGCGCGCAGTGGTTCGATGCGAGCCGGTTCCCCAATGCGACGTTCAAGTCCACCCGCATTGTCCAGACCAGTGCGAGCACCGCCGACATTACCGGCAATCTGAGCCTGCACGGTGTGACCCGACCGGTCACACTGAAGGCCCGTCTGGTCGGCAGCGGGACCAACCCGCTCGACAAGATGTTTACGGTGGGTTTTGAAGCGACGGGCACGATTGTCCGCAGCCAGTTTGGCGTCAAACAATACGTGCCGCTTGTGGGTGACGAGGTGACGCTAACGATTGCAGGGGCATTCGAACTGCAACAGTAAATCGTTACAGGCCTTACGATGTGTCGCGCGACATGCGCATTAACGGATCATTTTGTAAAGCCGCCTGTCATCAGGCTGACAGGCGGCCTTTTGTTGTTTCGATTTCGCTTCTGCCCTGTCCGTTATACGCAATGTAGACACGATCGGATTACAGGCTGTTTGAAAAGTTAGATTAGAAAATATCCAGCAATCATAAGGAAGTTTTTGGTGAAGATTTTTTCAAAAAGCGTCAAAGAACACCGCCTTTTTGAAAAAGGCGGAACCCAAAAACTTTTATTGTTTTTTATCAATGATTTGTTTTCAAATAATCACTTAGCCTTTTGGGGGCGCTTCAACCCCGGACATGCTCAAGATGGCAGGCGGCAGGCGGGCTCCCTGAATATGGACGGCATCTACGTCTGCATTGATCTTCGTCCGCTCGTCTGGCGTGAAATGGATCGCCGCCGCGCCGAGATTTTGCTCCATATGCGCGATTTTCGTGGTGCCGGGGATCGGCACGATCCACGGCTTCTGGGCCAGCAGCCAGGCCAGGGCGATCTGCGCGGGCGTGGCGTTCTTCGCGCGCGCCCAGCGTTTGACCACGTCAACAAGCGCCATGTTCGCCTTGAGCGCGTCCGGCGCGAAGCGTGGAATGATGGCCCGTAAATCATTGGTGAAGTGTCGCGACGGGGTGATGCCCCCTCCCAGGAATCCCATGCCAAGCGGGCTCCAGGCCACGAAGCCGATGCCCAGTTCCTCACATAGGGGAATGATCTCCTGCTCGGGGCCGCGCCACAGCATGGAATATTCATTCTGGATCGCGGTGACCGGATGGACGGCATGCGCACGCCGGATCGTCTGTACACCTGGTTCAGACAGCCCGTAATGCCTGATTTTGCCTTCAGTAATCAGGTCGCTCAGCGTGCCGACAACATCCTCGATCGGCATGGCCGGATCGACACGGTGCTGATAGACGAGATCAAGGTGGTCGGTTCGCAGGCGCTTGAGCATGCCTTCGATCGCAATCCGAATATGCTCAGGGCGGCTGTTGAGGCCGGGCAGTTGCTTTCCGGTCTCTGGATCAATATTGAAACCGAACTTGGACTCAAGGACGACCTTGTCCCGGATACCCTGCAATGCCTCGCCGACCACCCCTTCGGAGAGGAAGGGACCGTAGCTTCCGCCGTATCGATTAGCGTCACGCCCCGGTCCACCGCGCGCCGAATGAGGGCAATCCCCGTGGCCCGATCTATAAAGCTGCCATAAAAATCCTTGAGACCGCCCGGCGGGTGCCCCGGAACCCACTGGCAGCCGAGACCGATGCTCGATACTTCCAGATCCCTCAACTTGCGACGGGCCGTGACAGGAAGTGATGTGGGCAGTGTCGCGGCCCGCGCCATGCCTGCGGGAACGAGCGATGCAGCGCCAAGCGCCGCACCGAGCGACAATGCCTTGCGCCGGGTTAGGGAGAGCACGTCGCGAGGAGCAGGTTCAGGAGACATGGCTGTCGGTATCCTTCAGGGTTGACGTTTGAAAACAACGAGCGGCTGCATCAGAGGACGCGATCTGCTGATTGCCCTAGTCTGACAGCTTAATCCGAAGTTTCATTTTCAATTAGTCAGGTTAATCCGCATGACGTCATTAGTATGACTAATAAATCAGCCCCGGCTCTCATCCAGTCAACGCGCATTCGCCCCGAAACACAATGCTACCATCAGATACGCAAACCGGATCGGGCAGATGCGCCTTCATCCATGCCGCCATTGGTCAAACCTGGCGGCATGAAAGGGATCGACCTCAGTAGTGAATGACGGAGCGGATGGATTTTCCCTCATGCATCAGGTCAAAGGCGGTGTTGATGTCTTCGAGTGGCATCGTATGGGTTACGAACGGTGCCAACTGGATATCGCCGCGCATCGCATCCTCCACCATCCCGGGAAGCTGGGTGCGTCCCTTCACACCGCCGAACGCTGTGCCCCGCCATGAACGACCGGTGACAAGCTGGAACGGGCGGGTGGAAATCTCCTGACCTGCCCCGGCGACGCCGATCACGATCGACTGTCCCCACCCGCGATGCGCGGATTCGAGTGCCGCACGCATGACGTTGACATTGCCGATGCACTCGAACGTATGGTCGATGCCCCAGTCGGTCATTTCCACCAAAACCTGCTGGATCGGCTTGTCACAGTCCTTGGGATTGAGGCAATCCGTGGCGCCGAATGCCTTCGCCAGTTCGAACTTTTCGGGATTGGTATCAATGGCGAATATCCGTCCGGCTTTCGCCTGCCGCGCGCCCTGGATTACGGCAAGACCGATACCGCCAAGCCCGAAGACCGCGACTGAATCACCGGCCTGTACCTTGGCCGTGTTATGTACCGCACCGATACCGGTCGTCACGCCACAGCCGAGCAGGCAGACATGTCCCGGATTGGACGCCGGATTGATTTTAGCAAGCGAGACTTCAGCGACGACCGTGAATTCGCTGAACGTCGAACAGCCCATGTAGTGATGGATCGGCTGGCCCTTGTAAGAAAAACGTGTTGTCCCGTCCGGCATGACGCCCTTGCCTTGGGTCGCGCGAACTGAGATGCAGAGATTGGTCTTGCCCGATTTGCAGAACAGACATTCACCGCACTCCGCTGTATAGAGCGGAATGACGTGGTCGCCCGGCGCCACGCTGGTTACACCTTCCCCGACTTCGATCACGATCCCGGTCCCTTCGTGTCCAAGCACCGCCGGAACAATCCTTCGGGATCATCCCCCGACAGGGTAAAGGCGTCCGTGTGGCACACACCTGTATGGGTGATCTGGACGAGCACCTCGCCTGCGCGGGGCGGTTCAACATCGATCTCGACGATTTCAAGTGGCTTGCCAGCCTCGAATGCAACGGCGGCCCGTGATTTCATGATGTTTCCTTCATATTTGGCAGGATCAGCGGAGATAGGACCGGACGAGCGAGACGACCTTCTCGATGGAACCGGAAGCCGCGTCGCGGTCCCCGGCGCACTCGACGAACTCCTCACGCAAATGGCTTTCCAGGATACCCGCCATCAGGCCGTTGGTAGCGCCCCGGATCGCAGCGACCTGTTGTAGCACCGGGCCACATTCAGCCCCTTTCTCCAGAGCCTGCTCTAATGCGTCGAGTTGTCCCCTGATGCGGCGCACCCGTGTCAGGACGCGCTTTTTCTCTTCGGGTGTATGCGGCACGAAAAGGTCACTCCAATTATACTGTCCCTTAGTATCCTTCACATACTCCCATGCAGTATGCAAACAGGCACGGGGAGAGACAGCGACACGATCTTGTGAAGATCACCCGTCGATCCTTTTCCCGTCATAACGGAGCTGTGCTTCCTGAACCTCCTCCATGTGCTGTTCGGCCCAGTGGGTCAGGCTGGCAACAGCCTGCGTCAATGTTTCGCCCAGAGATGTCAGGCTGTATTCGACCGCCACCGGCACCGTGGCATGGACAGTACGCAGGACCAGTCCGTCGCGTTCGAGGTTCTTCAGAACCTGGGACAGAACTTTCTGGGAAATGCCGCCGATCTTTCTCCGGATCACACTGAAACGTGCGCTGCCGTCCCTGAGACAATCAAGAATCAGAAGCGCCCATTTGTCGCCGATCCGGTTCAGCACCATGCGGGTGGGACAGTTTTGAGCATATACGTCGAACGCCGGGTGGGGGCGTGACGGCATTGGTTTCCTTTGAGTAACCATGTGTCCTGCAGGTGCCTTCTTGTCGTGTTTTTAGTCCATGAGTAACTTGGAAAACGAAACTAGGTTTCAATACGAAACCTGGTCTGAAATGTCACTGTGCTACATCGCATTTACAGGGATTTAGGCATGAGCAAGGTTATCGTGGTCTATCACTCGGTCTATGGTCATACGAAGGTGGTTGCCGAGCATGTGGCGCGCGGAGCCGAGGCAAGGCTCGTCGCAATCGACGCGAACGGAGACATCAGTGACGCGGAGTGGACGGCACTGAACGAGGCAGACGCCATCATCATGGGATCGCCCACCTACATGGGCAATGTGAGCTGGCAGTACAAGAAATTCGCCGATGCGACCTCGAAGATATGGTTCACGCGCGGCTGGCAGGACAAGGTTTTCGGTGGCTTCACCAATTCCGCGAGCCCGAACGGCGACAAGCAGGTAGCGTTGATCACCCTGCAGACCCTGGCGTCCCAGCATGGCGGAATCTGGGTCAGCCTGGGCGTTCCCCCGTCGAACACGAAGGCGGC
>NZ_BAIO01000048.1 GCF_000613305.1 Komagataeibacter kakiaceti JCM 25156 | reverse complement strand
CCGCCCCTGCGCATCGGCATGGTCGGATCGGGGCATGTCGGCGGCACGCTGGGCCGGTTATGGATCGGGGCCGGGCATCAGGTCATGTTTTCCGCCCTTGACCGCCGGGACGCGGCGGAACGGGCGGCGGGGTTTTCCTCCCCCCTCGCTCACGCGGGCAGCACGCAGGACGTGGTGGAATTCGGGGATGTGGTCGTACTGGCGGTGCCCTATGGCGCCCTGCCGCAGCTTGGCAACAGCATCGGGCCGCTGCTGGGCAGCCGCCCCGTGGTGGATGCCACCAATCCCTATCCATGGCGCGATGGCAAAATCGGGCGTCTGGCGCAGCGCGACGGGGCGGGGCTGACCACGCAGGCGCTGTTTCCCTCGGCCGCCGTGGTCAGGGCCTTCAATTCCGAGGACATGACGACACTGGCCGCGCAGAGCGGGCGTCCACCCCCACGCATGGGGCTGCCCATGGCGGGCAATGTCACGCAGGCGCTGTATGCGACGGGCTGGCTGATCCATGACGCGGGCTTTGACCCGGTCATGGCGGGGCCACTGTCACGCGCGAACCTGTTCCAGCCCGGCGGCCCCGCGTTCGAGGCCCGCATGACCGCCGATGAACTGCGCGCCGTGCTGGACGTCAGCGCCGGCAACCCGGTCGAGCGCGCCCTGGCCGCTCAGTTTTCCGGCGGCAGGTAGGCGGCCTGGCGCAGCGCCAGACCGAACTGGACCCAGCCGATTCCGCTGGCGATCAGTTCAACGGCAATGAAGGTGCCGATCAGCCACAGCCCCGACCACGGCAGCGTCATATACAGGCACACCCCCACCAGCAGGCTGATCGCGCCGCCGAGCAGGATCAGCCACCAGCCTGCAGCCCGCGCTGCTGGAACGCCATGACAATGCGCCCGATACCCGACACCACCAGACAGGCCGCGATGAACAGGGTAATGACCATGGAGCCGGTGGCCGGTTCCTCCATCATCATCGCGCCCGCCAGGATATACAGCCCGCCGCCCAGAATGGACATGAGCCTGCCGCTCCAGTCCCGCACGGCGAAGGCATGCACGAGTTGCAGCGTGCCCGCCACGAACAGCAGCAGGCCAAGCAGGATCGTGCTGGCCAGCGAGACAACCAGCGCATCCACCCAGGCCATGAACCCAAGCACGAGCGAGACCACGCCCAGCCCGACAAACAGCCCCCAGCGCTGCGTTAATGGCGTTTCCATGCGCAAAGACCCTTTATTCATCATGGTGGAAAATTCATTCGCTCCCGCTTCATAACAGGCGGGCGGGCGTGTGCGATACACGCTTTCGGCACGGCAGGCACACCGTGATGATTGACACGGCCCCCGCAGTACTTCTATACGCGCCCGACTGCCGGGAACGTGGACGATACGGCTGGCGCCCATGGGTGATTGCTCCCCGGCGCCGGTAATACGTGGCGCGCCCGTCCTGTTCATGGGGAACAGGACCTACCGGTGCAACGACATGGCGCGTGTTCCCACGGGCCATGCAGATGAATGAAGAGAAAGCGCGACATGAGCAAGCGCCTTGAGAGCAAGTACAAAATCAATCGCCGCCTTGGCGTGAACCTGTGGGGCCGTGCGAAGTCCCCGGTCAACAAGCGCGAGTATGGCCCCGGCCAGCATGGCCAGCGCCGCAAGCAGAAGCCGTCCGACTTCTCCGTGCAGCTGATGGCCAAGCAGAAGCTGAAGGGCTACTACGCAACATCGGTGAAAAGCAGTTCCGCAAGTATTATGACGAGGCCGTCCGCCGCAAGGGCGATACCTCCGAAAACCTGATCGACCTGCTGGAACGCCGGCTGGACGCGGTTGTTTACCGCATGAAGTTCGCGATCACCCCGTTCGCGGCACGCCAGTTCATCAGCCACGGCCACATCACGGTCAATGGCCGCAAGGTCAACATCCCCTCCTACCTGGTGCGCGATGGTGATGTGATCGAAGTGCGTGAAAAGTCCAAGCAGCTCGCCATCGTGCTGGATGCGGCCCAGAGCGGCGAACGCGACGTTCCGGAATACATGGAAGTCGATCATCGCCAGATGAAGGGCACGTTCCTGCGCTCGGCCAAGCTGTCGGACGTTCCTTATCCGGTCCAGATGGAACCGAACCTGGTCATCGAATTCTACTCTCGCTGATCTGGTCCCGGAACCGGGCAGGCGTGACGCCGGGCGTGGGGCCTTGTCCCCGCGTCCGGCGTCCGCGTTTCTGGCCCCTGCCAGGTTCCACAGCCTTCCCGCCGGGCCAGCCGCAGGAATGGACACGCTCGTGAACGCCCCCGCAGCCGATACCTCGCTTGCCGCCGAAATCACCCGGCGGCGCACATTCGCCATCATCTCCCACCCCGACGCGGGCAAGACCACGCTGACCGAGCGTATCCTGCGCGCCGGTGGCGCGATCCAGATGGCGGGCAATGTCCGGGCCAAGGGCGAGCGGCGGCGCACGCGTTCGGACTGGATGGGGATCGAGCGTGACCGTGGCATTTCGGTCGTGACCTCGGTCATGACGTTCGAATATGGCGGCTGCATCTTCAACCTGCTCGACACGCCGGGCCATGAAGACTTCTCGGAAGATACCTATCGCACGCTGACGGCGGTGGATGCCGCCGTGATGGTGATCGACGCCGCCAAGGGGATCGAGGCGCGCACGCGCAAGCTGTTCGAGATCTGCCGCCTGCGCGACATTCCCATCGTGACCTTCATCAACAAGATGGACCGCGAATCGCAGGATCCGTTCGCGCTGCTGGATGAAATCTCGTCCTCGCTGGCGCTGGACACCGCCCCGGCCACATGGCCGGTGGGGCGGGCGGCCAAATTCGTCGGCACCTATGACCTGCGCAGCCGCGAACTGCATGTGAGCGAGGAACTGGACCAGTCCGACCCGCGCATGGTCCAGCTTGGCGAGGATCTGGAACTGGTCGAGGCGGCACTTCCCCCCTTTGACCGTGAAAGTTTCAATGCCGGCCATCTCACACCGGTCTTCTTCGGTAGCGCCATGAAGGAAATCGGCGTGACCGACCTGCTGGACGCGCTGGCCGCCTTCGGCCCGCCGCCGCGCGACCAGGCGACCGAGACCCGCAATGTCCGCGCCGATGAACCCGCGCTGACCGCGCTGGTGTTCAAGATCCAGGCGAACATGGACCCCAACCACCGCGACCGCATGGCGTTCGCGCGCATCTGTTCGGGCAGGCTGCAACGCGGCATGCGGCTCAAGCACGTGCGCATCGGCAAGCAGTTCGCGCTGCATACCCCGCAGTTCTTCTTCGCCCGCGACCGCCAGCTTGCCGAGGAAGCCTTCGCGGGGGACGTGGTGGGCATCCCCAACCACGGCACGCTGCGCATTGGCGACACCCTGACCGAAGGCGAGGATCTGCGCTTTACCGGCGTGCCCTACTTCGCCCCCGAAATCCTGCGCCGCGTGCGGCTGGATGACGCGATGAAGGCCAAGAAGCTGCGCCAGGCCCTGACCGAACTGGCGGAGGAAGGCGTGGTGCAGCTTTTCCGCCCGCAGGACGGCGCGCCGCCCATCGTGGGCGTGGTGGGCACGCTCCAGCTTGATGTGCTGCAATCCCGGCTCAGGGGCGAATACGGCGTGGCCATCGGCTTTGAATCGACGCCGTACAACCTGGCCCGCTGGGTCACCGGCCCGCGCGACAAGCTGGAGACATTCTGCATGGCCAACCGCGCCGCCATGGCGGACGATATTGATGGCGACCCGGTCTTCCTGGCGTCCTCGGCGTTCATGATGCGCCGCACGGCGGAAGGGAACCCCGATCTCGCCTTTCACGACATCAAGCAGATCGGGCAGGAAATCGGCTGAAAGGGCGGCGGTGGCCTGCCGGTCGCCGCCCCTTTTGTCCGCCCCCCACGGGAGACACAGATGAAGTCTTGCGCCCCACCGGCTGTCTGTCGCATCTAGACGCATCATGTCCGATACACAGCCCCGCCTGCACCTGCACGACAGCAGAACCCGCAGCACCGTTCCCTTCGTTCCGCTCGACCCGCTGAACGTGCGCGTCTATTACTGCGGCCCCACGGTTTATGATCTGGCGCATATCGGCAACCTGCGCGCCATGCTGACGGCGGACGTGCTGGTGCGCCTGCTGCGCCACCTGTACCCACACGTGACCTACGTGCGCAACATCACGGACGTGGATGACAAGATCAACGCCCGCGCGCTGGCCAATGGCGAATCCATAGCGGATCTGACCGCGCGCACCATCCGTGATTTCCATGACGACCTGGCCGCCGTCTCCATCCTGCCGCCCGACGTGGAACCGCGCGCGACCCACCATATCGGTGAAATGCAGGACATGATCCGCCGCCTGATCGAAAGCGGCCACGCCTATGAGCCGAAGGGCATGTGCTGTTCGCGGTGGGCACCTACGATTCCTATGGCGCGCTGTCGGGCCGCAGCCCCGATGACCTGATCGCGGGCGCGCGGGTGGAGGTCGCCCCCTACAAGCGCGATCCGGGGGATTTCGTGCTGTGGAAGCCATCGGACGACCAGACGCCGGGCTGGGACAGCCCATGGGGACGCGGGCGGCCGGGCTGGCATATCGAATGTTCGGCCATGTCGCACCGTTACCTGGGGCAGAGTTTCGACATTCATGGCGGCGGGTCGGACCTTCTGTTCCCCCACCATGAAAACGAACGCGCGCAGAGCATGTGCTGCCACCCGCACGGGCGCTTCGCCGCGCACTGGTGCATAACGCCATGCTGCTGGTCAACGGGGAGAAGATGTCGAAATCACTCGGCAACTTCATGACCGTGCGCGACGTGCTGCGCGACACCCCGGCGGAGGCGCTGCGCCTGCTGCTGCTGCGCGCGCAGTACCGTTCGGTCCTGAACTTCACGCAGGCCGGGCTGGATGAAGCGCGCCAGATGCTCGACCGCTTTTACCGCGCGCTGGAACACCTGCCCGAACAGCCGGAGCCCCTGCCCCCACCGCCCGACAGCTTCGTGGCCATGCTGTGCGATGACCTGAACACCCCGCGCGCACTGGCGGAAATGCACGCGCTGGCCGATGCCGCACTGGGTGGCGACACGCTGGCCGCCCGCCAGCTCAGGGCGGCGGGCAACCTGATCGGCCTGCTGCATGACACACCCGAACAGTGGTTCCGTGGCCGCAGCACCGTTGACGCCAGCGCCATCGAAGCCCTGATTGCCGAACGTCTGGCCGCGCGCAGGGCGCGTGATTTTGGCCGGGCCGACGCCATACGCAATGAACTGGCGGCGCAGGGCATCGTACTTGAGGATGGCCCGCAGGGCACGACATGGAGGCAGGCATGACCGGGCGTGATGGCGGGGCGGATATCGGCCCCATCGGCAACAGCCCGGTCGTGATCCTTGTGCGGCCCCAGATGGCCGAGAATATCGGCACCACCGCGCGCGCCATGGCCAATGGCGGGCTGTTCCACATGCGTCTTGTCGCCCCGCGTGACGGCTGGCCGCTGGAACGCGCGTGGCGCAGCGCCTCGGGGGCGGACCGCATACTCGAATCCGCCACGGTGTTCGATACGGTGGATGACGCGGTGGCCGACCTGCACCATGTCTTCGCCACCTGTCCCCGCCCGCGCCATATCGTAAAACCGGTGCTGACCGCCCGTGGCGGGGCCGCCGAACTGCGTGAGATGACAGGGCGCGGGCTGAAGGTCGGGCTCATGTTCGGACCTGAGCGCGCGGGGCTGGATAACGAGGACATGGCCCGCGCCGACGCCTGATACGCTACCCGCTCAACCCCGCCTTCATGTCGCTCAATCTGGCGCAGGCGGTCATGATCATGGCGTATGAATGGTGGATGGCGCATGACGACACGCCGCCGCGCACGCTCATGACCAACGAGACGCATGTGGCCACCCGGGGCGAGCTGGATAATTTCATGCGCCATCTCATCACCGATCTGGATGAGTGCGGTTTCCTGCGCAATGAGCAGAAGCGCGCGGGTATGGTGCGCAACCTGCGGCATTTCTTCCTGCGTGGCGAGGTGACGGAGCAGGAACTGCGCACGCTGCATGGCGTGGTGACCGAACTCTCACGCGGGCGCAAGGCGCGACAGGCGGGCTGAACGCCCCCCCCCTGCGGAGTATTTCTGTAAATTGTAAGGAAGTTTGTGCTGAAGCTTTTTTCAAAAAGCTTCAGCAAACGCCGCCTTTTTGAAAAAAGGCGGCACCCAAAAACTTTTATCTTTATCAATCAGTTATTTTCAAATCACTTATGAAAAAGGCCCGGTTCCATCCGGGCCTTTTTCATGTCAGCGCGACACGATCCGCAACCGCCCGGCCACGCGCTCGCGCCCCATGAGCGGGAGCAGGTCGCGCATTTCCGGCCCGCTGTCCTCCCCCGTCAGGGCAAGACGCAGGGGGTGGAACAGGTCGCGCCCGGTACGGCCCGTGGCCTCACGCACGGCGGTGGTCCATGTTTTCCATGTCGTGTCATCCCACGGTTCGGCGGGCAGGCATTCCAGCGCCTGAAGCAGGAAGGGCGTGTCCTGCGCGTCCATGACGGGGGGCACGATCTCGCCCGCCACCACGTCCCACCAGTGGCGCAGCTCACTGGCCATGTCCACGTTGCCGCGCACGGCGCGCCAGAAGGCTTCGGTCGCACCTTCGGGCAGGCGGGCGCGAATTTCCTCAAACGGCATGGCGTGCATGATGCGGCGGTTCAGCCCCAGCAACTGCCGCATGTCGAAGCGCGCGGCCGAGCGTGAAACGCGCCCGAGGTCGTAGCTGGCGGCCAGTTCATCAAACGAAAGCGGGGCCGGGTCATCCGCGCTGCCAAGGCGGGCGAGGTAGGACACGATGGCCGAAGGCTCGATCCCGTCCTGCCTGAGCGCACGAATCGACAGCCCGTCGAAACGCTTGGACAGCTTGCCGCCGCCCTCATCCAGCAGAAGCGGCAGATGCGCGAAGGTGAAACGGTTGCGCTTCGCGCCCAGCGCCTCGGCAATGTCGATCTGCACGCCGGTATTGGTCACATGGTCCTCGCCCCGGATGACGTGGGTGATGCCCAGTTCCATGTCATCCACGACCGAGGCCAGCGTGTACAGCACCGTGCCATCGGCGCGTACCAGCACCGGGTCGGAAATGGCGGGCAGCTTGACGCGCGACGGCCCCATGACCAGGTCATTCCATTCCACCGTGCGGTGGTCGGACAGTCTGAAGCGCCAGTACGGCACCTTGCCATTGGCTTCGGCCTGCGCGCGCTGCTGCGGGGTCATGCGCAGCATCGCACGGTCGTAGATGGGGGGCTTGCGCATGCGGATGCGCGCCTCGCGCTTGGAGGCGAGTTCCTGCTCGCTCTCGAAGCACGGGTAAAGCCGCCCGCTGGCCTTCAGGTGTTCGATGGCCAGCGCGTAGCGGTCCAGCCGGTCCGACTGGCGGACATATTCGTCCCACCCGATGCCCAGCCAGCGCAGGTCATCCTGCAGGGCCTGCACGTATTCCTCTTTCGAGCGGCCCCTGTCGGTATCGTCAATACGCAGCAGGAAACGCGCGCCGTGGCGGCGGGCAAACAGGGCATTGGCAATGGCCTGACGCGCATTGCCAACATGGATCAGCCCGGTCGGGCTGGGCGCAAAACGGAGTTTCATGCCCCCTATATGCGGCGATCACGCCCGAAACGCCAGAGAGCATGGACCATCAATGCGCGATGGGCGCGCGCTCAGTCCTCCGCGTCGTCATCCTCGGCGCGGCGGGGGTCGAAGGCGCGCCAGTCACGCTCCATGGGTGTGGCGGCATGGGCCGCGAAATCGTCCAGTTCATTGGCCGAGCGCCAGCCCATGTCACCGGCTTCGAGCACCTCCGCGTCTTCCCCGAAGGAGAACCACGCCTTGAGCACCTCGGCAGGGGAAAGGCCCGCCATGCGGCACCGCTCGATGCTGTCGCGCACATAGGCGCGCGCGAAGGCGTTGGCCTGGATCAGGTCGGGGAAGCCACCGACCTCCTCCACGATATTATCCTCGGCGCCGCCTGACAGATCCAGAATCCGCACGCGCCACCCCTCCGCAGGGGCAAAAATGGTATCCGACACGATGAAGCCTTTCGTTATCCACCCCGCATCCGGGGGCCGCGCGCTACAGGTTGCTGTTGCGGCGGAGCAGGAACTCCCGCCCCACCTTGACCCGTGGCGTATCGTCATAGGCCACGATGTCCGCCGTGGCATAGGTTTCCGACCAGCGGTCGGGAATGAAGGAACCGGTGCCGATCACATCAACCGGGGCGTGGGCGTCCGCCATGCTGAGGCATTTTTCCACACTGAAGCCCGATGACGCAATGATGCGCACATGGGGGAAACCGGCCTCGTCCAGCACCTCGCGCATCCGCCATATGGCGGCGGCGGACACACCGGTGCCGACAAGGTGGCGCAGTTCCTTGTCGGAGCGGTAACGCCGGATGCTGCCCGGCGTATGCCGCTCCAGCACGGCATAGGAGGAGGCCGGGTCCAGCCCCTCCAGAAACCGGCCGCCATGGGTATCCAGCCGCACGGCCAGCCGCCCGGTCGCGGCAAGTTCGGGAAAATGGCGGCAGACTTCCAGCGCGTCCGTCACCTCATGACCGAAGTAATCGACCAGCACCACCAGATCCGTATCGGGATAGACGGCATGGAACATCTCGGCCGCCGCCAGGGTGGACCCGGCATAGCCCACCAGCGCGTGTGGCATGGTGCCCAGCCCCCGGGAGGTGCCGAAATAATGCGCCGTGGCGTCGTTCGCCCCCCCGATGAAGCCCTGCGCCCCTTCCTTGCGGGCGGCGCTACTCCCCACCGAGGCGGCATAGGCCATCTGTTCCTGCATGTCGAAGCCCGCGCAATGCCGGGCCTCCATGGCCAGAAAACGCGCGTGCGGCAGCGCCATGGCCATCTGGTAGGCATTATGGGCCGCGACGCAGGCCGGCCCCAGCAACTGGAGCATCAGCGTTTCAAGCGGGGCCAGCCGCGCGAACGAACCGGTAATGTAGGCCAGCGGTTCACCCGCGCCCACCCATGTCCCCTCGGGGAACATGACCGTGCATTCGATGTCGGCCCCGCACCGGGCCGCCACCGCGCCCACCCATTCCACCATGAGCCGTGGGGCCGAGATGACGGGGCGGCGCAGGAAGATGGCGTACGTCACCTTCCTGTCACCGAAGCGTTCGACAATGGCCCGCGTGCGATTGAAATACGCATCCGTGCGGGCGGCGATCACATCCTCCGCCACCGCGCGCGCGGCCCTGCCCCCTTCACCGGAGCCCTCACCCTGGGTCATGTCGCCTCCAATTCCCCCAACGGCGGAACTAGCGCGCTCCGCCCCCAATATGACGCACCCGCGTCTTCAGTTCCTCGGCCAGGCGGAACGCCATCTCCAGCGACTGTTCCGCGTTCAGGCGCGGGTCACAGAAGGTTTCGTAGCGTTCGCCCAGGTCATCTTCCGTCAGGCGGTGCGCGCCGCCGATGCATTCCGTCACGTTCTGGCCGGTCATTTCGAAATGCACGCCGCCGGGGCTGGCGTCCGCGGCCTCGAACACATCGAAGAACCCGTGGATTTCGGACAGGATGGCATCGAACGAACGGGTCTTGACGCCCGTGCTGGTGGAACTCGTGTTACCGTGCATCGGGTCGCATAGCCATGTGACCGTGCGCCCCGTGGCCATCACTTTATCGAGCAGCGGCGGCAGGTGGTCGCGCACCTTGCCCGCCCCCATGCGCGAGATGAGGGAGATACGGCCGGCTTCATCCTGCGGGTTGAGGATGTCGAGAAGCTGCTCCAGATCCTCGATGGTGGTGGTGGGACCGACCTTGATGCCGATGGGGTTGCGCACGCCGCGCAGGAATTCGACATGCGCGCCGTCGGGCTGGCGGGTGCGGTCACCGATCCAGACGAAATGGGCCGAACAGTCGTACCATTCGCCCGAGGTCGAATCGATGCGGGTCAGCGCCTGTTCGTAGGGCAGCAGCAGCGCCTCGTGCGAGGTGTAGAACTCGGTCTCGTCAATCTGCGGCGTGGTGGCGGCGGTCAGCCCACACGCGGCCATGAAGTCCAGCGTCTCGCCAATGCGTTCGGCAAGCTGGCCGTAACGCTGCGCCAGCGGCGAACGCTCCACGAAGCCCAGGTTCCAGCGATGCACCTCGTGCAGGTTGGCGTAACCGCCCCCCGCGAACGCGCGCAGCAGGTTCATCGTGCCGACGGACTGGAAATACCCCGTCTCCATCCGCGCGGGATCGGGCACGCGCGCGGCTTCGGTGAAGTCGGAGCCGTTGATGATGTCGCCACGGTAGGATGGCAGGGTCACGCCGCCCTTCGTTTCGGTATCGGCGGAGCGCGGCTTGGCGTACTGCCCCGCCATGCGCCCGATCTTGATGACCGGAACCTTGGCCCCGAAGGTCAGCACCACCGCCATCTGCAACAGCACGCGGAAGGTATCGCGCACGATGTCGGCGGTGAATTCACTGAAGCTCTCGGCGCACGCGCCGCCCTGCAGCACGAAGGCCTGCCCCCGGGCCGCCTTGGCCAGATGCGCGCGCAGAGCCGTGC
>NZ_BAIO01000049.1 GCF_000613305.1 Komagataeibacter kakiaceti JCM 25156 | reverse complement strand
ACCGCCGCCAACTGCGCCCGGTCAAACTCATCCACGCCCGCCGGGTCGGGCAGCACCCCGGCCAGCAATGCAAGATCGCCATCCTGCCGGACCGCCGCCCACTGATGGCTCAGGATCAGGATTTCCGCCTCTACCATCGGCAGGGTGATGCGCCCACGTTCGGCAAGGGTGCACAACCTGCGGACCGAGGCCGACAGATCCCGGTAATTCCCCGCCCATGGCATGACCGGGTCACGGGCGAAACGCAGATAGCGCGCCATCGCATCCGCATTGAAACCGGTCTTGCAACCCAGGCTCCGTTCAGCTTCCTCCAGTTCATACGTCAGTTCAGCTTCCATATCCTCCCGCCGGTCACGCAGCGGCGGCAGGCGGAAAACCCATAGCGCCAGACGCGCCAGCAGGTCCGGGCGCATGATACCCTGCCGCGCCAGCACGGGCAGGTCCCGGCTGGTCGCGGCAATCAGGTGAAAGCGGCAGCTCTGCGCGGTATCGGCCCCCACGGGGTAATAACTGCCGCTTTCCAGCACATCGAGCAGCAGGCCCTGTTCCGCATGGGGCAGCAGGTCGATATTATCAAGAAACAGCACCCCGCCTTCCGCCCCGCTCAGGAAGCCTGCCCGTTCGGTGCCCGCCAGCCCCACGACATTGCGCCGCTGACCAAACAGCGCGGCCATGGCGTGCGGCCCCTGCAACCCGGCGCAGTTCACATGCACCAGACGCCCCTTGATGCGGCGGCGCTGGAGTTTCAGTTCATGAATACGCCGCGCAAGCGTGGTCTTGCCAACGCCCGCTTCCCCCACCAGCAGGATCGGTTCATCCGAACGGGTCACGACCTGTTCCAGCCGCTCTATCACGTTGTGGAAGACAGCATTTCTGGTCGGGATGCCGCCGCGCAGCATGTAGGAATGCTCACGCGCCGCCGCCTCGAAACGGCGCTGCAACGCGTTGTAGCGCGCAAGGTCAAGATCAATGATGTCAATCGTGCCGTTGGGCGCGTCCTCCCCCCGTGGTGGTCCGCTCTGGAGCAGGCAAGCGGGGATATGACGGCTTTCCGTCAGCAGGAACCAGCAGATCTGGGCCACATGCGTGCCAGTCGTCAGGTGGACGTAGTAGCGTTCCCGATCCTCGTCAAAGCCATATGATTCGGCAAAATCATACAGCTTTCCGTAAACTTCCTGAAAATCCCACGGGTTGTCGATTTCCATGCCCACCAGCCGCACCTCGGTCCGGGGGGACAGGGCCGCGATATCGCGCGCCACCTTCTCGGCCAGCCGCAGGTTGTGAGGGGAATGGAGCAGTTCCAACCGGTCGACCGGAAAATCGGGATGGGCACAGATCTGTACCGAAGGCCGCCATGAATAGCGACGCCCCTGATCAAGGGTGGTTCCGAGGAAGCCGATGACAACATTACGCATGGCGTTATATAAAACGATAAACCCATATAAATCCATATATGTTTTCTGGAAGCACCCGCACCAGAATCACGACAATTCAGTTCAATAACAATTGGTTATACGGAATTGTCGTTTTTCTTTTTCTTCGTCTTTCCCTCAGGCAGAAAAAGGAGATGACGAAGAAAGGAAACAGAGCCATGGCAGACCGATCCGTGTTTGCATCGCTGCGGGAGTGGTTCATACCACGGGCCAATACCCGTAATGTGGCCGGGGCCGTCGCCTATGATCCTGGCGCGCCCCATAAGCTGGCCCAGCTTGCCATGACGGGTACCTTTGGCGATGGCTATTATCAGGATGCCCAGACGCAGGTGCAGGCCCTGATCGAGCAGGCCCATGCCGTAAGCCCTGATTTCCTGGCCCGCACAGCCATCCATGCCCGGAACCGGGGGCACATGAAGGATACGCCCGCCCTGCTGCTGGCCATCCTGTCCCTGCGCGATACGGCGCTGTTTGTCCGCGCGTTCCCGCGGGTCGTGACCTCCGGCCGTATGCTGCGCACCTTCGTGCGGATCATGCGCTCCGGGCAGGCCGGGCGCAGGTCGCTGGGCTCACGCCCGAAGGCCATGGTGCGGGACTGGCTCAATGGCGCATCCGACGGGCAGCTTCTGGCGGCCTCGGTCGGAACTGACCCTTCGCTGGCCGATATCATCCGCATGGTCCATCCGCGCCCCGGCAATGCGCAACGTGAGGCTTTCCATGCCTGGCTGATCGGCAGGCCCGTCGATGTATCGGCCCTGCCGCCCATCGTGCGGGACCTGCTGGCCTTCCGCGCGGGGGAGTCCGAACGGGTGCCCGCCGTGCCGTTCCAGCTTCTGGCCAGCCTGCCGCTCTCGCCCACGCAGTGGGGGATGGTCGCCCGCATGGCGTCATGGCAGACCCTGCGGCAGGGGCTGAACATGCTGACACGCAATGGCGCCTTTGATGATCCGGAGGTGGTGGCCCATGTGGCGGCGGTGCTGCGCGACCATGAACGGTTCAGGGCGGCTAGGGCCCAGCCCTACCAGTTGCTTGCGACCCTGAAAGCGCTGGACCCGGCTGTGCCCCCCGCCCTGAGAGAGGCCCTGCACGACGCCATGGAACGCGCGGTGAGCAATGTGCCCCACCTTGCCGGGCATGTGGTGATATGCCCCGATGTATCGGCGTCCATGCATGCGCCGGTCACGGGCTACCGGGGGAGCGCCACCTCGGCGGTGCAGTGCATTGATGTTGCGGCCCTTGTGGCGGTAGCGATCAGGCGCGGCAATCCTGCCGCCCGCATTCTGCCCTTTGCCATGCAGGTACGTGACGTTGTTCTGGAGCCCGGCGATACGATCTTGGCCAACGTCTGCCGCCTTGCGGAACTGGGCGGTGGCGGCACGGATTGCGCTGCCCCGCTGGCATGGCTCAATGCCCGGAACGAGGTGGCGGATCTTGTCGTGTTCGTATCGGACAACGCATCGTGGGGCAACGCATGGCCCGATGGGAGAGTCACGGCCATGATGCGGGAATGGGCAAAGCTGAAAGCCCGTAATCCGGCGGCGCGCCTCATCTGTATCGACATCCAGCCCTATGGCGCCACACAGGCACCCGAACGGTGGGATATGCTGAATATTGGCGGCTTTTCCGATGCGGTTTTTGACCAGATGGCCGAATTCACATCGGGCCGGATGGAAGCCACGCACTGGGTTGGGCAGATCATGGCCCAACCCCTCTGAACAGCTCTGGCGAATGCCGGGGGGACTACAGTCACGAGGCCACTCTTACGGGAACCCTCCCCTCTTTGTCCCTCCAACCCCTTGTCGCCAGAACTTTTTTCACCACCCGGCCCACCGGGATCAGCAGGCACTATGCCGTGGACGCCCGCGCGCCCACGGCCCCAGCAAAACGTGAATGACCATGACCCATGAAATTCCCGCCCCCATAACCGGCACGCACCTGATTGAATGGGGCTATCGCCCTGGCCCCGCCTTTGCCGCCCTGCTGGCCCGCGCCAACACCGCGCGGGCCAACGGGATGGACATGGCGCATATCCGCGCCCTGCTGGCCGCCGACCGGCCATCCCCACCGCCGCCACACCTGCCCCTGCAAAGGGAAGGCGATGTGCCGCTGCATATCTCGATCCGTGCGGAAAACCCGGATGAAACCGACAACCTGAACGACGTGCTGGCCACAATGCGTGAAGTGCTGCGCACGCCTACGGCACAGGCCGGGGCCATCATGCCCGATGCCTGCCCGTCCGGCCCGCTGGGCACCATTGCGGTGGGCGGCATTGTCGCGACGCGCAACGCCATACACCCGGGCATGCACTCGGCTGACATATGCTGTTCTGTCATGATGACCGACCTTGGCGCGGCCGATCCGAAGATGGTGCTGGATGCGGCCTCCACCATGACGCATTTCGGGCGCGGCGGCCGCAGGGACGGCAACCGGTTTGCGGTGGAACCGGATCTGCTCGATGCTTTTCGCGCCAATCCCTTCCTGCGGCGCGAGAAGACCCTGCACATAGCACGGAGCCATATGGGCACGCAGGGTGATGGCAACCATTTCCTGTTCGTGGGGCGTTCGCGCAGTACCGGGCATACGGTCATGGTCACGCATCATGGCTCACGCGGGCCGGGCGGGCAGTTGTACAAGGCGGGCATGGAAGTGGCCGAGCGTTACAGGCAGCAGCTTTCTCCCGCCACGTTACCGCGGAATGCGTGGATTCCGGCAGATGGCCCGGATGGCCGCGCCTATTGGGAGGCGCTGCAGCTTGTCCGCCGCTGGACCAGAGCCAACCATACCGTACTGCATCATGCCATCAGCACCGCCGTGCAGGCCGATGTGGTGGAGCGGTTCTGGAACGAGCATAATTTCGTGTTCAGGCGCAATGGCCTGTTCTACCACGGCAAGGGCGCCACACCTGCCTGGGGCGACCATGCCGGGGATGCCTGCGGGAAGATGATCATTCCCCTCAACATGGCCGAACCGGTTCTGATTGTCCGTGGAAAAGATGCCGCCCACGGGCTGGGCTTCGCGCCCCATGGCGCGGGCCGCAACTTCACGCGCACCGAGCATCGCCGCCGTATGGGAGCCATCCCGCCCGCCGCCCTGCTCGCCGCCGAGACACGGGGGCTGGATATCCGCTTTTACGGAGGGGAAGTCGATACATCGGAACTGCCATCAGCCTACAAACGGGCCGACACGGTTTTACGCCAGATTGACGAATACGGGCTGGCCGAAATCGAGGACTACATCGACCCCTTCGGCTGCATCATGGCAGGCAACACGCCCTGTCCCGACAGGAATTCCCGCGACCGCGCCGCCTGAAACCGGCGGCGACCTTTCCGCTGTCCCGTGTCTTTACTGTCCATCCACTATAACCCGGCTACCCCATGGCGGGCGGGGACCGCCCTGGGGAAAGGCGGGTTTCCCGTCAACAATGACCTGACTGCCCGATCCATATGGCTGAGATGGATACGGGCTGGAATATTGGCTGTTCATATCTCCCTGCCCATAGGGAACATAGGGGTTATACATATATGGATAGGGCATTCCATACCCGTTGGACATGATCGGTGGGGCACCCGAACCATACATCCCTGCCGGAGGGGGCGGTTCGCCGGGAATGACAGAAGAATTTCCCTGAGTGTCGTTCGTAGAAGAAGACTGTGCATAGGAATTCAGGGGCGACAGGGCAAGGCCAGCAGTAACCGCCAATAGAATTCGACTCATTGCGCGTCTCCTGTTGTAAGGGTATCCGGGCTTCTAAAGCCAAAAACTCACGTTACGTGTCGCCTGTGGCTGCCTACCGAATAACACGATCATTTAGCTTGTATGCACCAGTATTATAGCCTCTGCTTCGGTTATGTGGAAGGTGCTGCAACAGGCTGTACGGCCAATCCATATTATCCTGAAGCGCGCCCCGGATAGATCGCCCCGTTTCTTTCCCGGTGATTATTGAAAACAGGAAAAGTTTTTGGGTATCGCCTTTTTTCGGAAAGGCGGCGTTTTCTGAAGCTTTTTGGAAAAAGCTTCACCAAAAACTTCCTTATGTTTTCTGGATTTCCTTAAAGGCGGACCTTAAGTAATACTTCATATGTTTTTGGTTTTATCTAAAATACAGAACAGAAAAATCATTCAGATCAAAACAATAACATTCCCCCTATGCTTTTACATCCGGCCCTGCGAAGAGACCATGCCTGCCAGACTGCCATAGACCAAGGGCCCCAGGCGTTACCAGAAGCACATGTGCGGCATCATGTAAAAAGACGGGGCCAGAATCCAGACCCAGCTCCCGTTCGATACTTTCAATACGTTGCTCCAGAACAAACAGAAATATCATGTACTGATGCGCCGCATGGGCTCCGTCCCCCTGATAGCCCATATTTTTTTCGGAATATTCTCCCTGCTTACACAGTTCCACATCAAAGCTGTAATATCCTCGGCATACCATGGGGCGGCTATGGTAGATGGAACATTTCCCGTCAAACAGGAACGGGCAGAAAAGCGTCTCGGAGGCGAGCCTGTCCTGAAGCATGCTGAACTGGTCTTTATCAAACTCCGGCGCGCCTCCGCCAGCCCGAGGGCCGCAAAAACCGGATTGGTCTGAATAAGATTGCGGCAGCATGTATCACATCCACTATGACAGGCCAGAGGCTGGACCGGACATATCCGATGTAATTCCTGACCGACCTCATCACACAGAGCGAGCATTTTTCTGGCAAGATCAATGATGTCGGCATCATCTGATGCGGCGGAAAGGCCGCTTCTGAACATGCTGTCCGCCTGCGCCATTTTTTCCCGCATATATTCAAGGGGAGAACGATGTTGAGGAGATACTTCTGCACTCTGCATAATATATTCTATTTACTTCTGTTCATCATCATATTCGTTGCCAATACATGCCGAACGCACGGCACCACGTAAACCATAAGGGTGCTTCAGTTATAGAAAAAAAGAAAGCCATAATCGAAAAAATATCATATCGCGCACGGGTGGAGGCATGGATACTGGCCTCAGGTGGATGATTTTACGAGAAGATACTGAATGAACGGACTGGATATGCTCTGCATTACAGTTGCATTTTTTGGTGCGTAAAAAATAATAAAAGCCTCTGGGTATCGCCTTTTTTAGAAGGTGACGGTTCCTGAAGCTTTTTGAAAAAAGCTTCACCAAAACTTCCTTATGTTTTCTGGATTTTCAGTTGGCTACTTATTCCGCCTGCGTGCAGGGTACATCCTGCACCATATCCCCATAACCGGCCCACGGGTCAGGCTGCGCCGTTACCCGCCGTGGCACGCTGTGCAACGTCCATACATCCGGATCAAGTCCGGGGTTCACTTCTTCCCATGCAAGCGGTGTTGCAACCGTGGCGCCGGGTCGGGCGCGTGGCGAGTATGAAGCAATCGCGGTGGCTCCGGGACCATTGCGCAGCCAGTCGATGAAGATATGGGCACGGCGCGCTTCCTTGCGCGGCGTTGCGACGAACAGCGCCGGATGCACCTGCACGAGTGTCATGCTGGTTTCATGCGCGAAATCCCGCACATGCGCCCAACCCGCCTTACGGGAAAGCGGAACGACAACATGCAGGCCATGGCCGCCCGTCGTACGACAGAAGGAGGCGAGACCGATCCCCGCCAGATGATCACGCACAATATGCGCCGCCTCGACAACACTTGCGAAAGGCAGATCTTCACCGGGGTCAAGATCGAATACCAGTCGATCGGGATGTTCCGGATCCCGCTCCGTCACCTGCCAGGCGTGTAATTCAAGGGCAGCGATCTGCGCCATCGCCCGCAGGCCACGGGCATCGTCAATTGCAAGATAGGGCTGGCCAAGCAGGGTGCCCGAGCGGATCGCGGCCGGAAGCACCGAACGGGCGTGTTTCTGAAAAAAGCGTGGGCCTGCCACGCCATCGGGGCAGCGCAGGATCGCCAGCGGGCGGGCATCGAGGCCGGGCATGGCAACCGGCGCCATTGCGCGCCAGTAAGCCGCAAGATCACCTTTCGTCACACCCGGCCAGAAAAGCCTGTCCGGATGGGTCAGGACGGGTTCCGCGCGCGATGGAGCCATGACCATCTCCTCTCTCATCTCCCGTGACATAACGCCAGATGTCCGGAAAAGTATCGGAAATCAACACACATGGCAGCACCCGTGCCTGCACATATGTGCCGCCCCGTCCCTATTTTATGGATAGGCGAAAACGCAACCAGAACCAGCCCATCAGGCAGAGAGAATGGACCCCGCGAATATCCCGATCTTTGCCGGGACTACAAGCTCCAGCCCCGCAAATGCCAGGTTTGCGATGAACAGGCTGATCGTAAAGCCAATACCGCACAGCAGCGAAAGACCGAACAGCATTCCAGCCGGCGTTGCGGCGGGAAGTGTTGCAATCTTCAGTCGGGCCGCCAGCATTGTCGCGCCGAACACCCCGACCGGCTTGCCAATCAGCAATCCCGCCATGATGCCAAGCGGCACAACCGTAAGCATCATGCCTGCATAAACGCCCGTAAGGGAAACGCCCACGTTCATGAATCCGAAAAGCGGCAGGACCACCCAGGTAACAGCGGGCGTCAGTACGGATGCTGCTTTGTCGAGAGGGGAATCCTGCCCAGCACACATTGCAGGCGCCGTTGCGGGCAGGCAAAGTCCGGTCACGACCCCCGCAAGGGTCGGATGCAGCCCGGAAACCAGCAGGGCGCCCCATAACAGGACACAACCGGTAGCATAGCCCCACAGCGCCCTGACCCCCGCCCTGTTCGCGCCGATCAATGCTGTGGTGACAGTCAGAGCACCCACCAGCGCAGGCCAGCACAGGGGCGCTCCATAAAACAGGGCGATCACGACGATACCGAGCACATCATCAAAAATGGCAAGGGCCATCAACCAGGCCCGCGCCCCCGGAGAGACACGCTGACCAAGCGCAAGAATGATCGGCAAGGTAAATGCCGCATCCGTGGCAACGGGAATGGCCCAGCCGCGCGCCGCTTCCGGATGGCCGCATGTTACCAGCAGGTAAATCAGGGCGGGCACGACCATTCCGCCCACCGCGCCAATCAATGGAAGGGCGATGCGGCGCAGGGATGAGAGATGGCCGGAGACGATCTCCTTCTTGATTTCGAGAATCACCACCAGAAAAAACAGGGTCATGAGCCCATCCGACACCCATGCCTCGATGTTTTCCGGCCCCCGTCCCCCAAGGAAGGAAAGTTTCACCGGCAGCGTTATCAGGGCGGTATAACCTGCTGCCCACGGTGAATTCGCCAGAACAAAGCCTGCAAGGGAGGCCAGTAGCAGGACGGATGCCCCACCTGCGGGAGAACTCCAGAAACGTCGGATGCGATCAGTCAGCTTAATGGGGGAAGCAGGCATTCATGTTCCTTGAATAAATCAGATCGCTTTTACAAACCCGCAACCGCGCCCGGTACCCTCCCTGCCGATAAATCCCGAATGAAGACGGGCGGTCCGTCGGACCGCCAGTGGGTAGCGGATAAAATGAGTTATCCGGAAAAATTCCTTGCAGGATTTCGGCCTTCAACAAGAAAATCCAGTTGATAAAGTGACTGATCCTCCGAACGGTTCTGCTGGAGAACATGAATGGAAGGATCCTGCGGAAGCAGGCAGTTCACCAGCCAGACCGTCTGGCGCCCGGAAGCCCGGTTCCTGTAAACCAGATGATATTGCCCGTTGCCGAGGTGAGTGTTCACGTCAAACACAATATCGATCACGCCTGCGCCCCCCTTCATTGTGTCAAGGGTGGGGAAAACCCCGGCGACCGGGCGAAGGAATACCGGCTTCCCGTTGAGGGAAAACGACAGATGTTCTGCAATCCGTTCCGCATAACCGTGCTGCTCCTCCACGGACAGGACGCCATCCCCGTTCTGGTCGATCTGCCGGATCACGCCAGCCGCCACGTCCACGCCCGGTGTCAGCCGTAGTCGCAGCGTGATCCCGTCCCGCGCCAGAGCGATGGTTGTCGCCTGTAAATACTCATCCAGCCGATGCGCCCGCGCTGGAAACCCGGCTGCCAGCAGCACGACGGCGGCAAGCGGAATTATCCGTTTGTGGAACATCACCGGCGTGTAAACCGGCTGCCATAGCTGTCTGTCGGGTCGCGATAGACCGTGTGGACATGCATTGTCGCATCGCCGCCCACACCCTGCGGTGAAAATTCGATCAGCAGACGCGGCCCCTGAATCCGGTAATAGGATGATCCGTTCCGGCCGGGCGCATGTGTCAGCGGGCCGCTCCATGCGAACCATGTTTCGTTCAGGTCGCCACGGATTTCCTTCAGGCGCGGGGCCGCGTAGGCATCGTTGACAAGCCCCGCCCATTCACCGATCACGTCCATAAGACGTTCCTTCTGGGCTGTTGTCAGTGCGGATCCCCTGATTCCCTCAGGCACGATCGTTTCCCCATCATGCCCCGGCCCGGCAACCAGATCCTCCACCCTGTAGGCAGAATGGCCTGCTTCCGCTGCTTTGCATCCAGGGTGTCCAGCAGGGCGAACGCCCTGTCGTTTTCCCCCGCCAGCACCCGCACCGTCTTTTCCCCCGCCTGGTACACGGCGGGCTGCGCGCCGGTCAGCGTCGGCGTCATGATGCCGTGCGTGCCGTCGATCACCACATTAAGCCCGAGATGATGCCCGCCGAACTGCACCATCCACGGCGCGCTTTCCGATGGCGCGCCAAATAGCGCAATCGTATAGACCGCCCGACCGGACGCAAACGGTGTTCCGCCATCCGCCAGCGCCTGATCCGATCCCATGATGTCCAGAACCTTCTGATAGCCTCTGGCGCTCAGAAGAACCCTGAGGAGAGTCATGGCCGCCGCGTGCTGGGCCGCCGTTAGCTGCCCCATACGCACCCCCGGACGCGGCACGTCGCTGACGGGAAAGTTCGACCATACCGCCGCCCCGTACCGTTCACCAACAAACCCGCCGGGCGGCCCCATTCCCGGCCCGCGCGCGGCCGGTGCG
>NZ_BAIO01000050.1 GCF_000613305.1 Komagataeibacter kakiaceti JCM 25156 | reverse complement strand
CGCGCCGCCCATATCCCCCAGAAGATTGCCGCTGGTGTCCAGCTTGCCGTCGCCTGCTTCCTTTTCCTCCTTATCGGCCTGGGCGCGTTCTGAATCGCGCAGGGTCGCGGGGTCGGTTTCATTGAGCAGGGGGGTCGAATTACCCAGTCGCGCCCGGTCTTCTTCAATCTGGGTCTGGGCATGGCCCGTTTCGGACAGGACCAGACCGAAACAGAGCAGGCCCGATCCGCAACATAGCCGGACCATATTGCTGAAAGGCCAGTCTTTCCACGATGGCGCACACAGAGTGGCCCCGCTAATGGCTTGCATCACGCACCTATGAAATTGATAATCGGTCTCATTGATATTAATTATCATTTATGCGGGAAACTTTTTTCGGTCAAGCCGTTTTGCAAGTCTTTCGCAACAAGAGCGCCCGTCCGAAGCGTGATCCCCAGCTTTGTGACGAAAATGTCACATAAGGTAACGCAGGCATCATCCCGATCCGTGTGCACCTGTATCCTCCGGGGCGGGGCCGTGGGTGACGGGACGCGCCACCCCGTCTTGCGCCGCTTCTCTGAATCATCATCCGGTGGTACGATGGCCAGAGCAGGATAAGGTGAAACGGATGCCCCGACAGAAACAGCCGGCGAAGGAAGCCGCCAGTTGTGACCATTGCGCGCCGGAGACCGAAGCCAGAAAGGTCGCGCAACCGCACAAGAAGGCGCTGGTCAACCGTATCCGCCGGATCGAGGGGCAGGTCGGTGGTGTTCTGAACATGATCGAGAATGATCGCTACTGCGTCGATATTCTGACCCAGATTTCAGCGGTGAAATCCGCGCTGGACGGGGTGGCGATCCAGATTCTTTCCACCCATGTCAGTGGATGCGTGCGCAAGGCGGTCATGGAGGACGGGGGCAATGCGGAGATCAGGGAGATTCTGGATCTCATACGCAAGATGATACGCTGAACACCCCATCGTATTCCGCGGTCTGGTCCATGAATTTTGCATGGACCCATGGTGGTGATATCGAATTACACTATACCCATATGAGGTATGGGCGCATCTTTTCGTCCCGTGGCATTCCAGCGGTTCCGGTTTTGCTGGTCACGCGGGGCGCGCGAAGATGGGCGGGAAAGGAATGTAGTGATGGCAAGCACGGCGCACCTTACGGTTGAAGGCATGTCCTGTGGCGGGTGTTCGGGTAAACTCAAGGCGGCGCTGGAGGCTGTTCCCGGTGTGTCGGCGGTTGAGGTGGTGCTGGAGGGGGGCAAGGTGACGGTGGAATATGATCCCGCCGTGGTCGATGTTTCCCGTCTGGTCAACACGGTTGAGGACACCGGCTTCGACGTGGTCTGACGGCATTTGGGGTGCCAGGAAAAAATGCTTCCCATCATCACCCCCAAAGTATAATGCCCGCCATGTCTGGATGTGGTTCATCTGTGCACGGGAGCCCTGAATGGTCAGGACACATGGCCGGATACTGATCGGTTTTCTTGCCTGCCTGCTCATGCAAGCGGGGCTGCTGATCGGTGCCTTCCCCATGTCGGCACAGGCCCATCCGCACGCCCATGTCGCCATGGCGGCATGTCATGACATGGCCGGGACGCACTGCACGCCATCCTCCACGGCCCTGCCGGTGGGGCACGCGCATCATCAGGATCCGTGCTGTCATGTCCATCTCTGTGCATCCGACCTGTCATCTCCCACACCAGCCCAGCGTCCGGGCCAGCCGCCGGGTGTGAATACGCGGGCGTTCATGTTCCATGAACAGGTGCGTCCTGTCGGGGGCGACTGGCTGCCCCCCTTACGTCCCCCCAAATTCCGGAATAGCTGAAGGGCCACAAGGCCCGCATCGCGCCGCGCTGTCCCTGCGTCGGATAGTGTTTTCGCCAGCTCTGTTTCCGGATTTTTTCATATGTTCATACCGTCTCGTATCCGGGGCGGCCTGACACGTCGCCGTTTTGTCACGGGCCTTGGGGCTGGTGGCATGATGGCCGCCTTGCCCTGTCCGTCGCGCGCCAGCCGGGTCGTATCCGGCACGGTGCCGCCTGCGTCCAGCGCGGTGTGGAACATGCGTGTCAGCCGAAACCGCGTGGAAATCGACCATAAGGTCCTTCATACAGCCTGCATGGAGGGCAGTGTTCCCGGCCCCATCCTGCGGTGGCGGCAGGGGGATACGGTCACCATCAACGTGACCAACGCCCTTCGGGACGAGGATACGTCCATCCACTGGCACGGCATCCGCCTGCCCGCGAACATGGATGGCGTGCCGGGGCTGAGTTTTACCGGCATCCAGCCCGGTGAGACATTTACCTACCGCTTTCCTGTCCGGCAGAGCGGAACCTACTGGTACCACAGCCACTCCGGCATGCAGGAGGCGCAGGGGCTTTACGGCGGCATCGTGATCGACCCCCGCGCGTGGACCCCAATGCGTGTGAGCGCGATTACGTCATCCTGCTGTCCGAATGGACCGATGTCTCCCCCACGGACATCATGAACAACCTCAAGATGCAGGATGACTACTATGTCTTCCGCCAGCGCACGGCGGCGTCTTTCCCGCGTGAGGCCCGCGCTGCCGGAAGCGCCATGGCGGCGCTCAGGGACCGTCTCGCCTGGTCACGCATGCGCATGGCCGCGACCGACATCGCCGATGTCACGGGTATCATCTACACCTATCTGCTCAACGGCCATGCGCCGGACATGAACTGGAGCGGCCTGTTCCGCCCCGGTGAAAGGGTGCGCCTGCGGTTCATCAACGGATCATCCATGACCTTTTTCGATGTCCGTATTCCGGGCCTTGAAATGCTGGTGGTGCAGGCGGATGGCAATGATGTCGAGCCGGTGCCGGTGGATGAATTCCGCATCGGGGTGGCGGAAACCTATGATGTGATCGTTCAGCCCAGGGATAACCGGGCCTACAGCATTTTTGCCCAGAGCGAAGACCGTACCGGCTATGCGCGCGGCACGCTTGCCCCCCGTGAGGGCATGGCTGGCCCGATCCCACCCATGGATCCGCGCCCGGTGCGCACCATGGTCGATATGGGCATGGGGGACATGAAGCCGGGTGAAAGCATGAAGGGCATGGATATGTCCGACATGAAACCGGATGATGACATGGCGGGCATGGACATGAAGGACATGGATATGTCCCACATGGCCCCCATGGACCACCCGCCGATGGAGGTGGATGATCCCGGCCCGCCGCCGCTGAATGTCGAAAACCAGAATGTCGCGAAAATGCCGGTGGACCGTCTTGGCAGTCCCGGCGACGGGCTGGAGGCCAACGGCCGCCGGGTGCTGAACTACCGCCAGCTTCGCGCCACCCGGCCGGGGGCGGATCAGCGCCCGCCCACGCGTGAGATCATCATGCACCTGACCGGAAACATGGAGCGGTACATATGGGGCTTCAACGGGCGGAAATTTTCTGAATCCGGGCCGATCCGCCTTCGCAGGGACGAGCGGGTGCGATTCACCCTCATCAACGATACGATGATGGAACACCCCATCCACCTGCATGGCCTGTGGAGTGAACTGGAAAACGGGCAGGGCGCGTACCGCCCCTACAAGCACACGCTCATTTCCCAGCCGGGTTCGCGCATGAGCTATCTGGTCACGGCCGATGTTCCGGGCATGTGGGCCTATCACTGCCATCTCATGCTGCATATGGAACTGGGCATGTTCCGCACGGTGATCGTGGCATGAAGCGGGCGTTTTTACTGGCGGCGTTCGTGCTGTCCGGCATGGGACCGGCGGCGCGCGCCCAATCGTCCGGCACGGTTTACCGCGCGGCCGATGCGCCTTCCGCCACGCCCGTGGCCTATCTGGGCGGTATGCGGCCCGTCATGGATCAGGCCAGCTATTTCCACGGAATCCTTGATCAGCTGGAGGGACGTTACGCCCCCGGCGGTTCGGATTTCCGCTGGGATGGCGAGGCGTGGTACGGCACGGATTACAACAGGGTCTGGCTCAAATCCGAAGGAACCCTTGAGCATGGCCGCCTGCATGACGGGGACCATGAACTCCTCTACAGCCGTGCGGTCTCGCCCTATTTCAATGTGCAGACGGGGGTGCGGGCGGATATTGACGATGGCCCGACGCGCACATGGGGCGCGCTGGGCGTGCAGGGGCTTGCCCTCTACCAGTTCGAGGTGCAGGCCACGGCGTATGTCAGTGACCGGGGGCGGTTTGCCTCCCGTCTTGAGGATCTTACGATTTCCTGCTGACCAACCGCCTGATCCTTCAGCCACAGGCGGAATTCAATCTCTATACCAAGTCCGACCCCGCCCGGCAGGTTGGCGCGGGCCTGTCCGATGTCGATGCCGGGTTGCGGCTGCGTTATGAAATATGGCGCAAATTCGCGCCTTATGTGGCCGTTACCTATTCCGGTTACCTGACACAGGCCCGGCGGATCGTGCATGACCAGCGCGGCGAAACCGGCTCGCTCAGGTTCAGTTTCGGGGTCCGGAGCTGGTTCTGAAAGAATACCTGCGCTCATGCACGGATAGACAGACTGGTTACTGGCATTGCCCTGGCCGTGACATTACGCGGGTTGAAGCCGCTGGCTGCGGCCCGCGCAATGGTGAGGCGTTGCTGTCAGGATTGTGGATGGTTACAGATTGTTTCTTTCCTGTTGACCTGACTGTTTTTCAATGACAAGGAATTGAGGATAAACGGTCTAAATTAAGCGTGAGAAGCATACCCGACCATGAAGCAATCCGCCTGAACGATATTTCCCGCTTCTGCCGGCGGGTCTGGCAATTCAGGGGGCGGTATGCCGGGCTGGGCCTGCGGGGCGGGGGCTTATGCTCCTTTTCCTCATGTACTGGGTGGTTTTCAAGTATATTGACCCGGTAGGGCTGGAAAGCGCGACCAAATCGGCATCGGGTCAATTCTTCTCCGCCATTACGGAGCCATTTTACGGTTACGGCTCCCACGGGCGGTCG
Organism: Komagataeibacter kakiaceti JCM 25156; assembly: GCF_000613305.1. The sequence continues at coordinate 5,365 of NZ_BAIO01000050.1, read as the reverse complement.
CAGTCACATATCGCGGTTGTGGAAATATCGGATGATTCCCTCGGCTATTTCGGGGAGGCCTGGCCGATTTCCTATCACCGCCATGCTATCTGCTTAAACAGATACTGGATGCAAAACCCGCCGCCATTCTGGTTGACATCTACTTCAATGGCGAACGGCAGAATGATGACCTGCATGCCCTGGACGGCGTGCTGGCGCAGGCGCGGCAGATGCATGTGCCGATCTTTTTCGTGCATGGCATTCCCGGTGATCCGACCGGCATGCTGCCCGCCCCGCTGACCCCCTATCAGGTCTATTCAGGCTGGGTGGGCGAAAAACCGGGCATGTACCCACTGCATGTGCACGTGCCGGGCGGGGATGAGGAAGCAACTGCCCCCACCGCGGCTTTCGCCATGTACAGCGCGCTCTGTGCCGACCGGTGGCGCAATCTATGCCATGTTGATGAGTCATTCGAGGAACCCGCCTTCGTGCGCTGGGGCGTGTATGTCGATCCGGTCCAGAAACAGGTTTTCAACAGTTCCGGCGGCTGCGTGGATGCAACGGCAGGGGGGGCGTCGCGTGTGTGGCGCGCCATAGGCACCGGTTTTGATGCCTTGTGGGGGCAGTGGGTTCCGCCCCGGGAAAACGCCTGTTTCTACCCGCTGACCATGGATGCGGCGTTGCTGGACAACATATCGCCACGCACGAACCGCCCCTATACGGATGTATTGCAGGGCCGCGCGGTCTTTTATGGTGGCGATCTGGCCGCCATGCATGACGTGGTCAACGCCCCGGCCATCGGGCAGATTCCCGGTGTCCAGTTGCACGCCATGGCGTTCGATAACCTGCTGACCTATGGGACGCAGTATTTCCATGAAGCGCCCGGTTTCATAAAAACCCGTTATCTCTCGCTCGACAGGGCGGAGATGGTGGAACTGGTGCTGTGGATGGCGCTCAGTCTCAGCCTTGTCATAAAGCATCTCAGGGCTATCGAGAAGAACCAGGCGCCTTCGCGCACCGGTAGTGAACAGAACACAAAGGTGGCCGAAAAAAAGACCGGCAGGCGCGCGCCGCCCCGGAAGCACGATGGAAGCCCCCGCCACAGACTGTTCAGCCGCGCCAAGATCGTGGCGGCCGCCGTGTTCTGTACTGTGTGCTGTGTTCTTGACCTGGGGTCACGCCACATATTCTCACCGGTTCTTATCGGGCTGTACGGATTTGTATTCATACTGATCGTACTGATGCCCATCGAGTTCGAGACACGAACCTATCTGAGAAAGCTGCGGCAGGTCCTGTGCATCAGCGCCGTGGCCTTCTGTGTCAACGAACTGTTCTTTCACTGGCCCAATACCGACTGGATCGGCCTTGCGCTGTTGTGGTTCACCGTACCGGAAGTCAATGAAGATAACAGCCCGGTGCAGAGTATATCGAGCTTCTGTTCATCCATCTGGCGCAGGCTTGTTGTCAGATATGAAAGAACAAAAACATTCATGAACCTGGGTCACAATACCGGTCAGGATAAATGACCCGTGGACCCGATCTGTCAGAGGAATTTGAAATGAAGCGTTATTTTTATCCTGTCCTGTTCGTTGGCGCGCTGATGGCGGGCGCCACGTTCGCCCCCCAGCCGGGCCATGCGGCCCGGGCCAATATGGTGACGGATGTCTTTGCCGATTCCGTAACCGTTTTCGGGCCTGACCATAAGCCGATGGGCAAACTGCCCGCCGCCGCCCTGCTGCACCGCCCCGTGGTGGGGGAAGACCCGACAACCGGCCTGCTCAGGATCCAGACGGACAAGGGCGTGGTCATGGTCAAGCCGGGCAAGGTCGGGACCAGCGCCAAGGTCGAACTCCCGGCTGAGGGGGACTGCCGGCTGCTGCGGCCAGCTTCCGCCAGCCGTGAGGATAGTTCCACCTCCGGTCTGGCGTCTGGTTGCAACTGATCCCAAGGTCAAGACAGCATGAAATACCGTTGTGGCTTCGGAAATCTGGCGCTCTCCATTCTGGCCTGTACCGGTCTCATGGCCGGGCAGGCCACGGCCGCGCCGGATGTTCCGGGCAAGGGCAAATATATCTCCGTCATTACGCCTGTCACGTCCTATCCCGGCATGCAGCCCGGCCCGCAACTGCTTGATCCGAACAACAAGATTCCGGTTGGCGTGCTGTCGGAACCCGTGACGGTCGCCTATCTGAAGAAGATAGCCAACAACCTTCTGGCAGGCTGGCAGGGGCCAAAGCCCCCCCTTTACATCTATATCCAGCCCAACGACCAGTTCACCAGTGACGCCACGATTGGCGGAACGCTGGTGTTTACTACCGGCATTCTGAACTATTTCGCCACGTCGCCCGAATTCCAGTCGGAAGATGCATGGCCTTCGTGGTGGCGCACGAACTGGCCCATGTCCTGCTGAACCACCCGGCGGACATGCGCAATTCCAAGAAGATGATGGACAAGACCAACGGGGCGCTCCAGCTTATGTCCGCCATGGCGCATATGGCGAAATATGCCCCCGTGGGCGGCGGCGCGGCGCTGGCCTATGTGGCTGACAGCGCGATGGTCGAGATGGCGCAGGAATATATTTTCCCGATCTGGCAGCGGGGGCAGGAGGTCGAGGCCGATACCCTTGCGATCGACCTTATGGCGCGGGCCAACTACTCGGTGGAGGAAGCGCTGAAGGTTCTGGAAATCTTCAAGCAGCGCGAGCAGGAGGAACACGAAAAACAGGCCGCGCTGGACCGGGACTTTTTCAAGGATGTCGTCAGTACCGGCAACCCGGTTACCGGCTTTCTCAATCAGGGCATCGGGTGGCTCGGGCGTAATACACAGGCTACCCTGCATGATATTGCAGCGGACCATCCCGGTGGCGGCAAACGCCTTAAAAAGGCGCGTGCGTATATCAACCGTGAATATGATGACCAGATGGTCACGCTTCGCTCCGCACCGTTCCACAGCTTTATCGGGCAGCAGCCTGTAAAACAGCTTCTGACCGATGTAAAAAGCCTGAACACGATCCAGACCGCATCACTCGACAAGCATAACGCCCCGAGCGCCGATGCGACGTTGCGCGTCCTGCATAATGTAAAAAGTCCCGCGGTGCAGCGGAGTGAATATTACTTCTATCTGGAATACATGGCCCGCCAGCAGAAAGGGCAGGGGAACCAGATGCTCGGCCAGTTGCACCAGGCCTATCTGAGGCCCGATGTGACGGAAGATATCGCCAAGGCCTATGCGCAGACGCTGGAAACACAGAAGCAGTACACGCAGGCGCTGGGCATATATGAAAATATCCAGAAGCAGTTCGGGGATGACGGTATGTACGCATACCGGATCAGGGTTATTAAAAAACAGAACCCGAAGGGGGATACGGCGGTTCTGATGGCCAAATGTATTGCAACGGGTGATGACGCCATCAAGACGCTGTGCAATGACGCGCAGAATAATAAACTCTGACAGTCATGTGCGCGGGTAATCTTCTGTAAATCAGAAGAAAGTTTCTGGTGACGCTTTAAACGCCGCCTTTTGAAAAAAGGCGGCGCTCCAAAGCCTTTCATTGTTTTTTGTCAATCAGTTGTTTTCAAACAACCGTTTAGCCATTCATCAGCGCCAGCCCCTCCGCGACCGAGACGAATTCCCCACCCATATCAACCCGTTCGCTTCCAAACCGCCTGACAAACAGGTTGCGCACGGCCGGTACGAACGAGGTGCCGCCGGTCAGGAACACCCGGTCAATCGCCGTTGCGGGCAGGTTGGCGCGGGTAAGGGCCGCCTCCACCGCGTTATCGAAGCGGATCAGGTCGGGCGCGATCCAGCTTTCGAATTCCGTGCGGGTAATTTCGCGGCGGATTTCCAGATTTCCGTAAGAATACTCCAGAACTGTCGCCCCGGCGGAGGAAAGCGCCCGTTTTGCCGCGCCAACCGCGCGATAGAGCGTCTGACCCTGCTGGTCCTCGATCAGTTTCATCAGCGCATGCAGCCTGTGGGGTTCGGACGCGGTGCGGGCGACATCGGCAATGGCGCGCAGTGTCTGCGGTGTGCGCATGAGCGCCAGACGGTGCCAGTGGCCCAGGCTTGCATACCATTCAGCGGGCACCGGCAACGGCTGGCCCCCCATGACCCGGTAGGTGGCGTGCCGACCCAGTTCGGGCGAAATGACGTGGTCGATAATCCGGTAGTCAAGCTGGTCCCCGGCAATACCAACACCGGCATAGCCCAGGGGGACGGTGCCCTGCGCGGCGTCCGGGTCAAAGCGCAGGATGGAAAAATCGCTCGTGCCACCGCCAAAATCGGCAACCAGAACCGTGGCGGGTTCCTTCAGCCTCTGGGCGAAGCGCCACCCGGCGGCTTCAGGTTCCAGAGCGATGTTGACATGCTGGAATCCGGCGGTGCGAAAACTGTCGCGCAGGCGCTGCTCGCCAAAGGCGTTGTCGCTCCTCTCGCCCGCAAACTGCACGGGCCGCCCCACTGTCGCGCTGACATGGGCGGGATCAACCTGAATGACACGCATGAGACAGTCCAGAAAGCGCGCGATCAGCATTTCCAGCGTCATCACCCGGCCCAGCAGCCGTGTCTGCCGGAAGGAAGCCTGCGCCAGATAGGACTTCATGGACATGATCAGTCGGCTTTCCGCCGGGTCTTCCAGATAGGCGTCAATCGCGGCGGCCCCGATGGCCTCGTGCAGCGGCGGCTGGCCGGGCTGCGTTTCCTCATGCCACAGGCAGAGTAACGAGCGGCATGTCTCGGCCGGTGGATGATGCGGAAAGGAGAAGCGCATGGGGCGCGGCTGTCCGTTCGCATCCAGCATGACCACGACCGTGTTGGTCGTGCCGAAATCTATGCCGAGCCGTATGGTGGGGGAAGAAGCGGGGGAAGACATGGCGCCTGATTAAGCATCCCTCCCGCCCGTGTCCATCCATAAGAAACCGTTTTAAAAATCCTGCCTGTTCCGATGGCGCAGGCCATGGGGCAGGGCAAGGGCGACCACCACCCCGGCAATGGAAAACGTCATGCACCAGACCAGCATGCCCGCAATGATGTCATGCCACGTTGTGATTACAAATGCGATCAGGGGCGCAAGAAGGCGTGCTGCCCGCACGGGGGTACGGTCGCGCAAGGGGAGATGTGGCAACCCGTAACGGCCCGGGTGCAGCCACGCATGGCATGACAGGCTGACAGCCCACAGCAACAGGGATATGGCGATGGTCATGCCCTGTCGCCCGCAATCCGGCGGCGCGCGTATAAGGCCGTGAACGCAGCCAGCAGGCTTATGGCAGCCACACCCGCATGAATGCCGGGACAGGTCATCCACGCGCCGGGGGCGGTCAGGATGTCAAGCAATGGCAGCCCGCATCCCAGCACCACGATCCCGCCCAGTTCCTCACGCCAGCCG
>NZ_BAIO01000051.1 GCF_000613305.1 Komagataeibacter kakiaceti JCM 25156 | reverse complement strand
TATCATCGATGCCACGAAGAAAGGCACCTGCGTCACAGACGACGTTGAATACCGCGTTTGCCAGATAGTAGACGCTGAACCCACGCGCCTCGTAATAGTTCTCTGGCCGCGGCCGCCTTTCGTTCATTGCCATTATCCCCGCTTGCTGCCACCGACACCCTTAGGAAGCCAAGCATTCGCCAGCGCATCGGCAGAACGAGCCTGCGCGGAAGTCATCGGATCATCCTCGAAAGCCGAGTGCTCGTGCCTCAGCGATGATCTTCTCGCCGTGCATCGCCTGCTTGCGCGACGGCTTCTTCCCGTTGCCAGCCAGTCGCCCGAGGCTGAACGCAAGTGACCGCTGCCATGCCTGAAGGGACTGCGTGTCCTTGGCCCAGGCGGCAAGGTCGAACCAAGTTTGTGACGGGATGGCTGACACGCGCTCGACCTGTTCGGACTCGGCTTCGCTTGCCTGCTCCTCGAGGACGCTGGTCGACTTGCCGGTGTGCGCCTTGTCCCGAGACAGCAGGCCGGCTTCGACATCGGCAGGGATTTCGATCTGCGTGTCACGGAAACGCTCCCAGCAGGCTTCTTTCTTGCACCATTCGGTAACGTTCTGGCCCCCGGGCGGAGCGGTGACATGCGCATGGGCGTGGATGCTCAGCACCTCGATGAAGGCCGCCAGCGGCCCGGCAAGCTCTTGTGCTGACCAGATCGCATCAAGATCGATGCGCTTGGCCGTGTGGTGGGACAGCCAAGCCAGAAGATAGGTCACGATGTTGGCACGGTAACCGCCAAACTTCTGCCGGGACACGATCCGCTCAGACTGTCGGAACAGAATCGCACGCGCCACGCATCGCTCGAAATAGTGTCCGTCCGGTTCGAACGCACCGCGCTGGTCCAGCGCATCCATAAAATCGAGATAGCATTTCTGACCACCGCGGCTGACAATGTGCGGCAGTTGAGACCAGCTGTGCTCGTATTTGGCGAGGTCGGTCTTCGTGATAAGCTGGTTACGCGGGTGGATGAGCTCCCACTTTCGACGTTCGGCCTCGGTGCGGTTCTCCGCCAACGCGTCGTGATACTGTCCGCGCGCTCGCTCGTAGAACCATCGCGACTGCCGCTGCATGCCACCGGACGGCGGCGCCCAGATCGACCGCGACAGCTCTTGCATCCGCCGATGAAACGGATGGTTGGAGGAGAAGTCGGCCATATTGACCTTGTTCTGGTTGTTCGCCGACTGAGAGATTCTCGCGCGATCTCCTCGATGTCGCCGTCGCCCAGAATTTCGGTGATCTTGACCGGCACCTGCAGTTGGCTGGCGTCGACCTTGTCCTTGCGCCACGCCCGGAAGATCGATCCCGTAGTCTGTCCGCCGTTGACGATCTGGAAATCGTCGGCGGACACGAGTTCGGCCGTACCGTCGCCGTGATCCTCTAAGTGAAGACCGGCCGCGGTGACGGAAAGCCCGTTGTTGAACGCCAGAAACATCTGGGGCTCGTCGATGATCGTCTTGCGAATGCCTTGGTTCACCTTGCCCTTCAGCTGGAGAAAGCTGCGCACGTTGCGTTCGAGGAGTCTGGGACCGTGCTGGCGGTACATCTCCACGAGTATGTTGCCGGGAATCATGGTGAGAAGGCAGCGATAGCCGCCGCCCGGCGGTGTTGCGATCACGCAGCGAAGCGTCGCGCCGAGCTTCGGGAAATCGACATGAATCGGCTCGCGACTGGTGCCGGACGACACCGCGCGATGCAGCCGACGCAGATCCCAGAGATGGCTCGACACCTCGATCGAACCAACCATCCGGCTCTCGATCTGGTCGATCGTCGCAAGTCCGTCCGTGATGACGAAGAGGCGAACATGGGTCAGTTCTTCCCGCGCCTCCCAGATCGCCCGGGTCATGTCATACCCAGACAGAGCCTCCTCGCGCTCGCGATGCAAACCGCCTAGCGCCTTTTCGAGATAGGTGCCGATACGCTTGAACGCCGTATCGATGTCGGCCTTCGCAACGGTTCCTGCGACACCGTCGAGACGCGGCAACACAAGGAAAAGGTCGAGACGGTCGTTGTCTTCGGAGAGGAAGTATCCCGAACAGCGGATGCCACGCGCTTCGACCGGACAGCCGATGCCATCGTCGATCTCGCCCGCATCCACCAGATGCTCGAACATCAGTTCGGCGAACGCCTCGGCGCGCAGCGCGCCATCCTCTGCGGCATCGGCACGGGCAATCACATCCTGCAGGATGTTGACCGCATAGGCTTGGAGTTCGTCCGCCTCAGCCACCGACCGCCTCCACCAGTCCGGCGACGTCATCGTCCCCGATCTCGTAGGAGCCAGATCGTCGGCGATGATCGAATAGCCGATGTCGCCGACTCCGGCCGGCAGATTGGCGTCGGTCAGACGCGGAAACTCACCTTCGACGCGAAAATATCGGGCATCGCCGGCCCGCCAGCGGTTGCGGTCGTAGATCGGCGCATGGACGTCAAGATACCCGCCGGCGAGTAGCCGGTCGTCGAGAATGCAGGATGCGGCCGGATCACCAGCGGCCAGCGCGCGCACGCGCTCGACGACCATGGGGAGCGAGTCCCCGTGCGCCATGCTCTCGTCGAGGTTGAGATAGGCGAGCAGAAGGTTTTCGTGGGAGCGCTCGTCGAGCTGCTTCTCGTTCGCGATCCTGAGACGGGCATGGCGCTTGGCGAGGCTTGTCTTGACCTCGATCGCCAGACCCGATCGGATGAAATCCTGATGCGCAGGATCGGGGCCTGTCCAGCATTCGGCGGCAGCAAGAGACCCCAGAATCGGGACGAGCAACCTTTCCATAACAAGCAGTTCGCCAAGCATGCCCCGCTGCCTTTCTTCCGAAAGGCCCTCGACCGGCACCCGCTCGAACAGGCCCTGCCACATACACAGCCGGTCGATCGCGCGACGCAGCGCAAAAGCTATACTTGTCTGAGACGCGACTATGCCTACGAGGTCGGCCGACATCACGGCAAAGATGTCGAGCAAACGCTCGTCTTCCAACATGATGCGGATCAGCGTCCTCGGCTCGGCGTTCACCTCGTGGACCACTCGGACACCGCGACAGGTCGGTATCCTATCTCCTCCGGGCCGGTGCTCGCCGGCGCCTTCGATCAGCAGTCCCGGACGCCGACTGGGCCAGAAGACGCAGGCAAATATATCAGCCGCGGTATTCACGTCGAGCCGAATGCGCTGCGCCCCGGACGGACTCGGAGCCGCTCCGCCAAGCTCGGCCCACGTCGCGAGAAGCGCTTCGGGGCTCAATCGAAGATCCTTTCGAGTTGCTTCACGCTGTTCTCGGCATAGTCGATGAGCGGCGCATCTTCATCGAACGGGAAGCTGATCGCGAACCCCATGATCGGCATCCTGTCAGGCATCGCCGCATCGATTGGGTAGATCAACAGAAGTCCGCGATCCCGGCTTCGCTGTCTGCGGATGAATGGTCCGCTGGCCGTCTTTGGCTCATCCTTCTTAGGGTCCGCCTTCTTCTTCCAAGCGTCGATGGTCTGCTGCATCGCGCACTCTCTGGCCGACTGATCGAGATCGGCGACTTCATCTGCCGGGCTGACAAGTCGGCGGATCGTGATGCGTCCGTCGCCGCTCTTTTCGTAATCACGCTGGGTGAGCATGATGGCATATGGCCCCAGACGGCAGGAAATTTCCGTCCGCCCCCGGCCTGCAAGCACGATGGTCCAAGTCTTCAGCCGACCGTTCGAAACGCGATTGGCGACATATTCGGCCAGTGCCTGAGCGTTGGCCTTCCACGAATCGCGGGATGTCTGCAGCTGTCGAAGAAGCGACGTCACGCGCGATCCTTCGACGTCGTCCCACTGATGACGCCCGGTGCCGGCACTCCGCGGCAGGTCGTTGATAAAATTAGAGAACGCGTCGAAGTTCGCCTTGGTGTGTGCTGCCTCGAACGACACGGTTTCGGAGATGGTGCCGGAGAAGCCGGCCCGGACCCGGGTGCCGGACCGCATCTTGTTCGCGGCGGTGATCAGCAGGCCGTCGGGATGCGCCCTAACGCGGTGGCCGAACTCCAGCGGCGTTTGGCCGTTGTTGAACGCCAGATCGAACTCCTCGCGCAGTTCGGCGGTCGCGGTCGCAATGTGCCGATACCAGCAGATAAGCGTCGGCGAGGTGTACAGCCTGCACAGGTCGGCATAGCGCGGGCGATAGCCGAACCAACGGCCCATCTGCATGAGCGTGTCGTACATCTTGGTGGTACGAATGAAGTAGCTGACCGAAAGACCTTCGAGCGTCAAGCCGCGCGACAGCTTGTCACCGCCGACAGCAATGATCGAAAGGCCGTTCGGATGATCTGCATAGTCGAGCGTGTCCTTCGCGGACCCGTTGATCTGTCGGACCCGAACCCGCTTGGCCGCGTCGAACAGCTGATCGCGGACCGCTGACCATGCGACCGGCTGGAGATCATGATCGGCTAGCAGGGCACGCAACTTGTCCCCCTTGGTTTCGAACTCCTTCTTCCACAACGCCTCCAACTCAACGATGACGGTGCCGCCAGTGCCTGGAAACTCGAGTTGGCGCACGGCATCGACAAGAAACTCGTCGACGAGCCGCGCGACCTTCTCTTGAATGACGACCAGTCGCGTAACGTGGATGAGCATCGAATTGTCGACGTTGACGTCGCCGCGCACCCGTCGCGCCGCACAGACTAGCAGGAAGGCCAATATCGCTTCCTTGAGCGAGGTCGGCAGCTCCGTCACCGAATGGTTTTTCTTGTGGCCAGGCGGGAAAATGGCCACGGCGTCGGTAATAGGCCTGATGATCGGCAGTCCCGTTGCATCGTCGTTCACGCCCGGCCGATCAACGCCGAAGACGCGCTCGGGGCCGATGTAGTTCGAGGGAGCCGGCAGATTGACGATGAAGCTCGCCGGGAACAGGTCCGGGCCAGCATCCCGGTGCGTCGCCTCATGGTGCATGAACACGTTGGCAAAGGGCGTCGCGGTGTAACCGACGTAAGCGCTCTTCTCGAACGTGACGAGCAGCTTGCGGATGAGCATGTTGGTCTTCGTCGGATCGGCATCCTCGTCGATAGTGCCGTCGTCATTGCGATATTCGTTGGTGTTCGCTGACGCGTTGTCGGCCTCGTCGTCGATGACGAGCATGGGCACGTCCCGGACAATCTTGCCGCCGGGCGTCCCGGGATCGTCAGTGCCGCGGACTGACTGCACCCACGCCAGCAGGTTCTCGAGGATACTGACACGTTTCTTGACCACTAGGATGATCGGGTCGCGGCCGCCGGGCACAAGACGCGTGCCGTTGGCGGTGGCCGCCTTGAAGTCCCCGCCGTCCGCGCTGCTGGTCAGGGAATGCGCGACCAAGAACGGCGCGCTCGGCATCTTCCCGGCACCGATGCGCTGATTTTCCTGATCGTCGGCGAGCAGGCTCAGCCGGGTATCGAAGCCGAGAAAGCCTTCGTCGATACGTAGCTGGGTCTGACTCCGGAGGCTGTTGTGGACCCCTGCAAGGACGATGACGAGGGGATAGCCGGCGTCGACTGCCTTGCAGATGAGCGCGGTGTAATTCGAGGTCTTTCCGGACTGGACGTCACCAACGACCAGACCGCGCCGGTCCCAGGCACCAGCCGTCTCCGGATTTCGAAGCCTATCGAGGATGTCGTCGGTCATTCGGTCGAGTTGCACGAGCGGACCGCTTGCCCATCGCTTGCCCCGATCCATCCAGTGCCGATACCGCTCCCAGAACTGGAACGGACGATTTTCCCGCACGCTCTTGATCCAGGCGACGAACTCTTTGTCATCGATGATCGAATAGCCGCCGACCAAGGTGTTATTGCGGGCTTCCAGCTCGCGCAGCAGCCGGGTGCGATCGACAGTCGCATAGGGCGGCATTGCCAAAATGAGGTCGACCGTGCGCTCGAGAGCTTCCTGCGTGATCCGCTGCTCCAGTTCGAGCAGCGCGTTCGCGGCGCCATAAGCGCTGCGAAGCTGTTGTTCTGGTGTTCCTGTCGACATCCTTCCCCCGATTTTGATTCTATTTCTTTCTGCCCGCTGTCTCGCGAGCAACCTTGTCGAGGAACGCCGTCACGATGTCGGGATGGTTGTTGAATGGCTCCATCGCCAGAAGCGTCCGCGCCGCCTCGACCCTGTCGCGGCCTCCCTCGATCAAAGCGTCGAACACTGCTTCATAGCGAGCTGCAGTTCCTTTGCGGCCCCTTCGAACGGCTGCCCGAACGCATCCGGCTTCTCGGCATTATTGATGACAATCAGCGGCGCCGGGATGGTCTGTTCAATGAGGCTAAAGAGCGCCTGCACTGGCGCGCGCTCTTCCGCGCTGTCGAGAACCTTCCGGACCAGCGGATGGTCGCGATTGATTCGATAGAACGACTTTCCGTGCTTCGTTAGATGAGTCCACAGGAACGCTTCCGTGGCACCTAGCTGACGCTGGATGATTTTACCGCGATGCCGGTAGATGCTCGAAGCGCGGTTGCGCGCGGTCCGCGCGATCCGCTGCAAATCGCGACGCAGGGCTGCGGGCGGCCGTGCGCGCGACTTCTTCACGTCGATCTGCCACAGCAGGTCGGCGGAGTTTGGCAGGTCGATGCGGATGCGGGCGAGCTTGAAATGCTCTTCTTTCTGTATGCCGAGGCCAAGCCAGTCACCTGCGACCAGCAGCCTACGATTGCGATAGATGTAGAAGCCTGATGGGCGTTCCATCCCTTCGGGCCAGCAGCCGCCTGGTGCTGGTCGGCGGTGATCCGGCTGTGATGTGGTAGAATATAGGGCTTCACCTCCGCCCGCTGGCCATCCGAGATCAGGGTCTCGGCCGAAAGCGGCTCGGTGAACTTGATGTCCTCGAGGAACGGATCCCATGGTTCGATGGCGCGCCCGTTCATGTGGATCGTGATGGCGCCACAACCGCGCAAGAAGCGGTGAAAGACCATCGCCAGATGCTGCTTCACGGCATCGGCACGCTCCCGGAAATGCTTCTGTGCGGTGTCGTCGTCGGCTGGCGCCGTTCCGACGAGCACATCCAGTCGATCCCAGAAGAGGATCGTGCCGCTCGGATGTCCCTGCAGAAGTTCATGGTCCGCATCGTCGAGCAGGTCCGGACGCTTGAGCAGCCTCCACTCGCCGGTTCCGGTCGATGCGATGTAGTCGAGATCCCAGCGACGCAGCGCCTGATCGAATCCGACGGCCTTCGTCAGGACCGTCAGGCATCGGCACTGCGAGATCGAGGCGGTCTTCATGCCAAGCCGAAGCGCCCGAGATCGTTCTTCGACCGATTGGCCAGCGGACTGTGGCTACCCGGCTTCATCGCCTGCAGCAGCTCGGCCTCCGCCATGCCGCGCCCATCGTCGCGGATGACGATGCGCGATTCCGGCCCGGCCCACTTCATGTCGATCCAGACGTTGCGCGCCTGCGCGCTGATGCTGTTGTCTATAATGTCGGCAAGGGCCGTCGGCAGATCATATCCGAACGCGCGAAGCGATTCGAAAAGCTCAGCCGCGCCGGGGCTGGCGAGATCATAGTCAGCCGACACTGCTCAGCCTCAATACCTCGGCCTCTTCGTCGGCTTCAACGGTGCTAGCATTGAGGATCGTCCAGAGCGCTTCGCCGATCCAGCGTGCGAGCAGCGGCGGCACCGCGTTGCCGACTTGTATGTACTGCTGGGTGCGATTTCCCTTAAAGAAATAGTTGTCCGGAAATGTCTGGAGCCGTGCTGCTTCGCGGACCGATAGGCTGCGGCACTGGAGCGGGTCCGGATGGATGAAATAATGGCCATCCTTCGAGATGTGGCTCGTGACGGTGGTCGAAGGACCGCCTGAGAGCTGGACACGGAATCGGTCGGCGAACTTGCCGGAGTTCCAGTTGTCGTGATTCGGTGCCAGTTCTTCCGGAAAGTCAGCGGCCTTCGGCGATCGGACAGCGACCTCCGCGAACACCGCCGCGAAGAAATACCGCGCGAGATCGCTCGCCATGTGACTGCGCGACGCGTGGTTGGGCAGATTGCGGAGCCGATCGTCGACCAACCATGAACGCAGGTCCGCCGGGCAAGCGGCGGCAATACCCGTCCCAACAGATTCGCGGCCGGGAAGCGCGTTCAGGCCGCGAAAGCGCGAGAGATAGTCCTTTGCCAGCGCCTCGAACCTCTCCTGCAGATCATCGTCGAGGCCGATTTCCATCTCGGCGACGAAAGCCATGGCCGTCTCGACCACGCGCCGCCACTCGGTCTCGTCGTCTGGCCCTCGGCTCAGGCCGCTGCGGAGGCGCGGCATCCCGTCGATGACGTTCCCGACAGTCGCCTTTAGCGTGTGCCGCGTCATCAGGTCGGCGAGCGAATTGTCCGGCAGGCCTTCGGCAAGATCGGCGCGCAGTCCGACCACGATGACGCGGTGACGCGCCTGCGGAACTCCAAAATCCTCGGCGCGGACGATGAAATCCGATGCCCGGGGTTCGAACGGCGTGAGGTCGAATTGCCGGCGCGAGCGCGGATCAAGCGCGATCAGCTTGTAGCGCGTCGCACCGGGTCGTTCTCCTCGGAGATCGCGCAGCACCTGATCAAAGATGCGGTTCTGGCCGTCTACCGACGACGACAGCATGCCCTTCACATTTTCCATGACGAAGGCGGCAGGACGCAGACGGTCGAGGATGCGGATGTATTCCCGGTAGAGGAAGTGTTTCTCGTCCTTGCTTGCGATGTAGTCCTTCTTGCCCTGATTGCGGGCGCGCCCAACGAGCGAATAGGCCTGACATGGCGGCCCGCCGATCAGGATAGTATTGCCCTCGCTCTCGGCACGGATCGCGTCGAGCCGCGCATTCAGGCGGATCTCGGGATTCTCTTGGCCCAGCTCCATCAGCCATGCCTCGTCGACCGCCGCAGCCCACTGCACTGGGTGGGTCTCCGACCAGTCTGGTTCGTCACCGCCATCGTTTATGAAAGTGTAGTATGCGTCGGGAAGGGCGTCGGGGAACTGCCGCAGAAAGCTTCTGAGACGAAGCGTTGAATGTGCTGACGGTTCTTTCTCGATCGACAAGGAGATGTGGAAAGCGCGCTTGCCATCGCCCGCTTGAACGCTTGAAAATCCTTCGGCGAGCCCCCCCGGACCCGCAAAAATATCAACGACAGAATATGTTGGCAAGAATCGTGCGCTCTCGGTTCCTGTTGTATATATTGTAGAGAATAACAGGTTCAGATGGGAATGATAGAGCGAAGTCCATGGCGGATGTAGTTGATCCGGCAACAAGATCGCGAATGATGGCAGGCATCCGATGCAGGAACACGTCTCCGGAGCTGGTGCTGCGCAGGAAGCTCCATGCCGCAGGACTTCGATATCGACTGCATGGTTCGAAGGTGCCCGGCAGGCCGGACATCGTACTCGCAGGCAGAGGGATCGCGATATTTGTTCACGGCTGCTTCTGGCATCGGCATGATGGCTGCCACTGGTGTTCGACACCGTCATCGAACGCTGGCTTCTGGTCCAGCAAGTTCGAGCGCAACATCGCACGGGATAGACAGGTTCTGGAGACGCTACTGGCCGAGGGCTGGCGCGTCGCCGTGGTCTGGGAGTGCGGACTGCGCCCGGCCCACGTCGATCGCACCGTCAAGGCGCTGCTGGACTGGATGAAGGATCCTACGTTATCGCCATGTTTTGAGAGCGATCTCGTCAGACCGCGCTGCAGCGCCGCACGCTAATACATATTCTATATGTCCCTGATTCA
This sequence comes from Komagataeibacter kakiaceti JCM 25156, assembly GCF_000613305.1. The sequence continues at coordinate 444 of NZ_BAIO01000051.1, read as the reverse complement.
TTCCCGTTTTTCACTCAGGATATGTAACATATGATAGTTTCGACTTAGCGCCAACTCTAGCCGACCGGCTCCAGAAGCAGCCGATCGTCCGCGCATTCGAGCTACACCAGTTCTGGCATCCATCCGCCGACCATTTCGCGTGCTGTCACCGATGGCACACTCATTCGAATTACCCGCGGACTCTATCAGCGGGTCGATGGCGAACCATCGGCCGAACAGTCTGCTCGCCGAATCATTGAAGCTAGTGCCAAAGGGGTGATAGCCCTGACATCGGCGCTCGCCGTCCACGTGGTGACCGACCAGATGCCGAGAAAGGTCTGGGTGGTGATCAATCCGCGCGATTGTCTGCTGGGTCAGGCATCATGCCGTTCCGCAACGGGCGCCACGTCCAGCCTTGCCTCGTCGTCCAGAGTTTTCCCTCTGGCGAGCCTGCGTCCCACCGCC
>NZ_BAIO01000052.1 GCF_000613305.1 Komagataeibacter kakiaceti JCM 25156 | reverse complement strand
CCGCTGCTGGATGCGATGACCGCACGGTGGCGCGCCACCCTGCCCTGCCCGACGCTGGACCTGCTGGTCGCGCTGACGCGCGACATCGCAACCCGCATCACCTACCGCATCCGGCTGGAAGCGGGCGTGTGGTCACCCGAGCAGACCCTGCGCAATGGCGCGGGATCGTGCCGTGACAGCGCATGGCTGCTGATTACCGTACTGCGCAGGCTGGGCTTTGCCGCGCGCTTCGTCTCAGGCTACCTGTTCCAGCCCGAACGTGACGCACCCGAACGGATGGGCTGCGAACTGCATGCCTGGACACAGGTGCACGTACCGGGCGCGGACTGGATCGGGCTGGACACGACATCGGGCCTGCTGGCGGCACAGGGGCATATCCCGCTGGCCGTCGCCGTGACCCCGCATGAGGCCGCGCCCGTCAGCGGCTTGCTGGACAAGTGTGTCGCCACATTTGAAGCCGTGATGGAAACGGTTTCCCTGCCCGCCCCCACACAGGCCCCCTTACGCCAGCAACGGTCGATCCTGTCCTCATGAAGCTGTTTTTCTGCCAGTCCTGCCAGCAGGTACTGTTTTTCGAGAACACGGCGTGCGAACGCTGCGGCCTTGCGCTGGGCTACCTGCCCGAACAGACCACGCTTTCCGCGCTGGAAGCCGTGGGCGAAGGGCTGTGGCGCCCCATGCGGCCCCTCACGCCACGCGCGTGATGTGCGCCAACAGCGCCTATAACGCCTGCAACTGGCTGACCGAACCGGGGCAGGTATTCTGCGTGGCGTGCAGTTTCAACCGCACCATTCCCAACCTGTCCGTTCCGGGCAATATCGCGCGGTGGCAGAAGCTGGAAATCGCCAAGCACCGCCTGTTCTACACGCTGCTGCGCCTTGGCCTGCCGCTACGCAACCGGCGGCAGGACCCGAACGAAGGGCTGGCCTTCGATTTTCTGGACAGCCACGCCGATGGCACGCCTGCCATGACCGGGCATATGAACGGGGTCGTCACCATCGCGCTGAACGAGGCCGATGACGCCCAGCGCGAGCAGATGCGCCTGGAGATGGGGGAATATTACCGCACCCTGCTCGGTCATTTCCGCCATGAAATCGGGCATTACTACTGGAACGTGCTGATCCGCGACGCAGGCCCGGAACGGCTGGCCGCCTGCCGCGATGTCTTTGGTGATGACCGACGCGATTACGCCGCCGCGCTGAAGGAACATTACGAAACCCCAGCCCCCCCACATGGCGCGGCCAGTATGTCAGCCAGTACGCGACATCCCATCCATGGGAGGACTTTGCCGAGACATGGGCCATTACCTGCATATCATCTCCACACTGGAGACCGCATGGGCCTATGGCATGACCATCAACGCCGCGGGGGCGCATGCGCCCCCCCTGCGGGCGGACATATGCCGCGACCCCTATACCGAAATGTCGTTTGACGAGATCACGCAGGGCTGGCTGCCGCTGACCTATGCCGCCAACAGCCTCAACCGCTCCATGGGGCTGCCGGATTTCTATCCCTTCGTGCTGACACCCGAAATCCTGCGCAAGCTGTCCTTTATCCACGACCTGATCCGCCACAGCCGGGTGGCCTAGATACCGGCCCGGATGCCCTGTCTCATCGGGTCGGGACAGCTTTTTTTGAAAGATGGGGCACCCCCGAATTTTCATTTTTTTATTAACATGCTGTTTTGATCGGCCGTCATGTCCGTAGCTCCCAGCGTGACGGTAATGGCGCTGTCGTTCATGTCCCGGCAGCAGCCACGCAGGGTGGAGATGAAATTGCTCAGCAGCGGCACATGCTGCCCCGCGCGCATGGCGATGGCCAGTTCCGCGCGGGGCGCCTTGGCCCCCAGCGAATGATAGGTCACGCCGCCTGAATGGATCTGGTGCAGCGAGCGCGGCACGACCGAAACCCCCAGCCCGGCCGCGACCAGCGGCACGGTGGAGGCGATCTGCGGGGCCTGCTGGCCCATGCGCGGCGTAAAACCGGCATTGTGGCAGGCAGACAGGATGGCGTCATGAAAGCCCGGCCCCAGTTCACGCGGAAGATGATGAACGGTTCATCCGCCAGCATCTCCAGTTCCAGACTGGGCAGGGTGGCCAGCGGGTGGCCCTTGGGCAGGGCGACGACCGTTTCCTCCTCCAGAAGCGGGGAGACCAGCAGTCCCTCCCCATCGGGCACGGGCGGGCGGACAATGGCGATGTCGATGGCCCGGTCATGCAGCGCCTTGCGCAGGGCGGGGGTATTGCTTTCCTCCAGGTAGATGGTGACATCGGGCCACACTTCCCGAAAGCGCCGCACCGTCAGCGGAATCAGGGCAGCAGCGAGACCGCGCCCGCCAGCCCCACGCGGATATGCCCCTTCTCACCGCGCGCGAGCCCCTGCGCGGTGGAAATGAACTGCTGCTGCATGCCCAGAAGCGCGCGCGCCTGATCCAGCAGCACCAGCCCGATATCGGTCAGCCTGACGCCACGGGTCAGCCGCTGGAACAGCAGTACCCCCAGCTCGTTCTCAAGCTGCTTGATCTGCTGGCTCAGCGGGGGCTGTTCCATGCCGATCTGTTCCGCCGCGCGGGTGAAGCTGCCATTCTCGCTACAGCCACGAAATACCGTAAGTGCCTTAAATCCATATTTCATATAAATTATATATGGAAATGTCCTTCAATATATATTTGACGAAATAACATGCCATGCGCCACGTTTCGCGCCAATCATGCTGAGGATAGGTGTCTCCTAAATGAAAATTGGCCTGTTCATTCCGTGTTATATCGACGCATTCTACCCTGAGGCCGGTATCGCCACGCTGGAACTGCTGGAAAAACTGGGGCAGGATGTCGAATATCCACTGGAGCAGACCTGCTGTGGCCAGCCCATGGGTAATTCCGGCTGCAATTCGGATGCTGCCGCGGCGGAAGCCCTGTTCGTGCGCAACTTCGCGCGGTTCGACAAGATCGTCATGCCATCTGGCAGCTGCACGCACCATGTGCGCGACAATTTCGATGCGATCCCGCAGACCGATGAAGTGCGCCATGTGCGCGAAAATACCTATGAACTGGTTGAATTCCTCCACGACATATTAAAGGTCGACGCCTTTCCGTGGGCGGAATTCAACCATACCGTGGGCCTGCACAACAGTTGCGGCACGCTGCGCGCCCTGCGCACGGCCAGCATGTCGGAACTGGGGGAAAAACCGTTCTCCAAACCGATGGACCTGTTGCGCAAGGTGAAGGGAATCCGTTTCGTGACACCCAAACGCCCCGATGAATGCTGCGGTTTTGGCGGCACCTTCTCGGTGACGGAGGAAGCGGTTTCCGCCCGCATGGGGGTGGACAAGGTGCGTGACCACCATCAGGCGGGGGCGGAATACATCGTCTCGGCGGATTCGTCGTGCATGATGCACCAGCAGGGCTGCGCCGAACGCGCGGGGGTGCCCATCCGCTTCATCCATATTGCGCAGATCCTTAACGGAGCAGCCCAATGAGCAACAGACCCGTCAACCACGCCCGGGCTGCCGAGCATTTCCTGGAAGACGCGCCCCACCTCAAGTTCCATGACGAACGCCTGTGGGACATGCGCCAGAAGCGCGACGCCCAGATGCACATGCTGCCCGAATGGCAGGAACTGCGCGAGGAAGCGTCCCGCATCAAGGAACACACGCTCGCGCGCCTGCCGGAATATCTTGAGCAGTTTGAAGAAAACGCGAAGAAAAACGGCATCCATGTCCACTGGGCGCGTGACGGGGCGGAGCATAACCGCATCGTGGGCGATATTCTCAAGGCCCATGACGCGCGCAGCCTGATCAAGAGCAAGTCCATGGTCACGGAAGAATGTGACATGCGGCCCTATCTGGAAAAGCGCGGCGTCAGTGTGACCGAGACCGATCTGGGCGAACGCATCCAGCAGCTCGACAACCAGTTGCCCAGCCACATCGTGGTGCCCGCCGTACACAAGCTCACATCCGACGTGGCCAGGATTTTCGCCAAGGATTACCACACGGATCCCAACATCCGGGATCCACACCTGCTGGCCGAGGCCCAGCGCCAGGCGGCGCGGCCCGTCATCCTGCATGCCGATGCGGGCATGACCGGCGGCAACTTCGTGGTGGCGGAAACCGGCACGTTCGTCGTCTGCACCAACGAAGGCAATGCCGATCTGAGCGCCACGGTGCCCAACCTGCATATCGCCACCATCGGCATCGAACGGCTGGTGCCGCGCATGGCCGATCTGGGCGTATTCATCCGCCTGCTTTCACGCAGCGCGCTGGGGTCGCCCATCACCCAGTACACCACCCATTTCCGTGGCCCGCAGGATGGCGGGGAAATGCATGTGGTGCTGGTGGACAACGGCCGCTCCGCCCGGCTGGGCATGGATGATTTCTGGACCTCGCTCAAATGTATCCGCTGTGGCGCGTGCATGAACACATGCCCGGTGTACCGCCGCTCCGGCGGGCTGTCCTATGGCGCGGTCTATTCCGGCCCGATCGGCGCGATCATTGATCCCACCTTCAACGAACACAAATACAGCACGCTTCCCTTCGCCTCCACGCTGAACGGAAGCTGCACCAATGTCTGCCCGGTCAAGATCGACATTCATGAACAGTTGTACAAATGGCGGCGCGTGCTGGTGAAGCACCGCGAAATGCCGTTCGTGAAGCGCGAGATCATGCACATGGCGGGCAAGCTCATGGGCCAGCCCAGGATGTACCGCGCCGCGCTGCGCACGACCGAGACGTCGCTTGAAAGCCTGCCCCGCTTCGCGCTGTACAACTGGCTGAACCCGTGGGGCAAGCACCGCGAACTGCCGCATCCGATCAAGGAGACATTTCACGACTGGTACAAGAAGAACCGCGCGACCGCACCGGAGAACAAGAAATGAGCGCACGCGACACCATCCTGCAGGCCCTGCGGACCAACCGCCCCACGCCGCAGAACCATCCGCTGCCCCCTGTCGTGACACTGGGGGATCTGGATGCGGGCCAGGAACGCTTCATCACCAACCTGAAAATACTGGGCGGTGACGTGCTGGAGCCGGTGGCGGGCGAAACGCTGGATGACGCCATCAAACGCCGCCACCCCGATGCGAAGGTGATCTGTTCCACCGTGCCTGAAGCCAAGGGCACATTGCCCGTGGAGCGCATCAAGACCCCGCAGGATGTCGCGACGGTGGACGTGGCCGTGGTGCGCGCGGCGTTCGGCATTGCGGAAATGGGGTCGATCTTCCTGAGCGAAGCCCAGCTTCCGATCAATTCCTTCGCGCATCTGGCGCAGCATATCGTGGTGCTGCTTTCACCCGATGAGCTGACGGCCAACATGCACACCGCCTACCAGACGCGCGGCGAGTTCAAATCCGCCCGTTATGGCGTGCTGATGAGCGGCCCCTCCGCCACGGCGGATATTCAGGGCGTGCTGATCCGGGGCGCACAGGGCGTGCGCTCGCTTTCCGTCTGGTTTGCCTGATCCGGGGCATGTGCCTGCCATTTCCAAGAAGTGGCAGGAACCCCGGTTGTCAGACGGCCTTTTTCAGGTTCGGACTGGCCTTGAAACGTACGGTCTTGCCCGCCTTGACCTTGACCGGCTCACCCGTGCGCGGGTTGAGCGCCTTGCGCGCCTTGGTCTTCTTGACGGTAAATGTTCCAAAGGACGGGAGGGTAAAGCCACCTTCGCGCTTGAGTTCCTTGACAATCGCCGCAATCAGGTCGGAAGCAGCCTGATTGGCCGCGACGCCCGTGCAATCAATTGAATCCTGTATGACAGCGGCAATAAAGGCCTTACTCATCGGAACCGTCTGCTCCTTCCTGGCTAAAAATGAATTCTGTCCTGACCCGATCCCCTGTCGAACGGGACCACCATCATCCGCCCGGCTGGGCGAGCGCGGCTTGTAACCTGATGGTGGGGGTTAGGCCAGCAATTTTTCGTTATCGTATATAAATTCATGTTGATCTGATCAGCAACAACCGCATCCCTCCCATAAATGGCAGTTATACTCGGGTGCTGTATCAGCTCACGGGTTTTTTATATCGAAACCGCATCATTAACCAGTGGAAAATCGTGACACCAGGGGACAATATTTCCCCGGTCAGGTCTTGAAATTCTGGGCTTTCAGGTCCGTCACCCCGACAAAGGTGATCCGTGTGCTGTCTTCAAGGCCGATGGTCGTATTGCCACCGGCAACGGTCGCGTGCTCCAGCATGGACTGGATGGAGGCCGGAGTCGTGTCATAACCGGACAGCCTGACGATATTGCCCGACGATCCGGCAAAGTCCTGAATGATGTCGGCGCCGCCCGCCTGCCCCTTGATGAAATCGAATTCCGTGGCATCATGTCCGGCTCTCAGCACATCATTGCCCGTTCCGGCCTGAAGCATGGCCTGACCGTTCCCGCCGATGAGCGTGTCATTGCCGCTTCCGGCCACCATGCGCAGCGTGCCGCCTGACAGGCCGCCATCAAGGGTTTCGTTGCCGCTGCCTGCGTAACAGGTCATGCCGCCGCTGCCATTGGCCGCCAGATCCAGCCCGGCGGTGCCGAATATGGTGGCGTTGCTTCCCGTCACTGTATCGGACACGCCGTTAGCGCCGCCAATAAATGTCAGGGTGCCGGGCACGCTGACCTGGATCACGCTGTTTTCTGTGCCCTCGATCTGCGTCGTCATGCTGGCGGAAATCGTATCGTTACTGCCGCCGGTTACCGACAGCGCGCCATCCGAGTTAATGGAACTGTCACTGACGGAATCCACGACCAGTCGGCCCTGACCGGAAATGACATCATCCTGACCGCCCTGTACCGTATTGATGGTCTGTCTGGTGTATTCGCCTTCAAAAAACCCACCATCATCATAAGTCGTGATGGTGTCGTTACTCTCATTCCGGACCATGACCCCATCAATGACCTCGATGGATGAGCCCCCGCCATTGAAGGTGGCGGTAGAGGAATCAGGCGCATTCCACGCCCCGCTTACCGTCGGCGTGCCCGCGTAGCCATAAACCGTGTCCGACCCGCCCATGGTGTGGACAAGATCGTTTCCCGTTCCGCTGACAAAAACCGTGTTGCCCCCGGCGGCGTAATAATTCACATCGCCCGCACCGGCATTGAACTCCACCGTGCCCAGATTGCCATCCATAACGTTGATGGCGTTATCCCCCCCCGCAAGCGCCATGCCCTGATCGAGCAGGGCGGACGTGGTGCTGCCAATATCAATGGCCGATACGCTATTCCCGGCGGTAAAGACGCCGCCTTGCGTGATCTCCTGCACGCCCTGCGCGCCAGCGGCGGCGCGTATGACGCCGTCGATCATCTGCACGCCCGCGGCGCGCGTGGACTCGGCGGAGCATATGACACCCCCCGCAACGGCTACCGCATCGACACCGGAGGCGGCACTGAGGCTGGAAAGCGCCTTGAGCGCCGTCTGCTCACCAACCTGCTGCAGGCCCTGAATGATCTGGCTGCTGTCCTGGTTGATGCCCAGCGTAAGCCCGGTTGCCCCGGTTACGGTCACGTATCCCATACATTCCGTTCCTTTTCCTACGGAAGCAGGCCATGCCCGTGCGGCCTTGCCACCGATAATCCATCGTCCGCGCCCCGTGGGAAACCGGAAGATGCATCATTCAGAACCAAACTAGTCCTGTATTGGTTAAGAAAATCGGAATCAGGATCGGATCAGTTCAGGGGAACACGTTTTTCCAGTTCTTCCAGCCAGATGCGCGCATTGCCATCCGATGGCGCGCGCCAGTCGCCGCGCGGTGACAGCGCGCCGCCCGCCACGACCTTTGGCCCGTTGGGCATGGCGGACCGTTTGAACTGGCTGAACCCGAAGAACCGCCTGAGAAAGACACCCAGCCAGTGGCGGATTTCCACCAAGGTATAAGCCCGCCTGTCCTGTTCCGGAAAACCCGGTGGCCAGGACCCGCATTGCGCGTCACCCCACGCATGCAGCGCCATGAACGCGATTTTCGACGGGCGAAAACCGTAGCGCAGCACATGGAACAGGGTGAAATCCTGTAGCGCATAGGGGCCGATCAGGCTTCGGTGCTCTGCACCGCCTGCCCTGCCGTGGCGGGCACCAGTTCGGGCGAGATTTCGGTGGACAGGATCGCGTCAAGCACCGAGCAGGTGCGGGCCTGTTCGCGTCCATTGGCCATGACCCAGCGGATCAGGTGCTGGATCAGGGTTTTGGGCAGGCCGGAATTGACATTGTAATGCGCCATCTGGTCACCCACGCCATAGGTACACCACCCAAGCGCCAGTTCGGACAGGTCGCCCGTGCCGATCACGATCCCGCCGGACTGGTTGGCCAGACGGAACAGGTAATCGGTGCGCAGGCCCGCCTGCACGTTTTCGAACGTGACGTCATACACCGCCTCCCCCTTCGCGAAGGGGTGGCCCATCTGCTCCAGCATCAGCCGGGCGGTGGGGCGGATGTCAATTTCATGCGCCTGGATGCCAAGGGCCGCCATAAGCTCATGGGCATTGCCGTGCGTATCGCCGCTGGTGCCAAAACCGGGCATGGTGTAGCCCAGCACGGCCTGCCGCCCCAGCCCGCTTTCATCCGCCGCGCGCGCCGCCACCAGCAGGGCATGGGTGGAATCCAGCCCGCCGGAGACGCCAATCACCATGGTTCTGGCGCCCGACGCCAGCAGCCGCCGCTTCAGCGCCGTGACCTGTATGGTAAAGGCTTCATAACAGTCCTGATCGAGCAGCGCCGGATCGCTGGGCACGAACGGAAAGCGGGGAACGGCGCGCCGCAGGCCGATGTCGCCCACGGGCGGCGTTACGTGGAAGGGGATGGTGCGCCATTCCCGTGCCACACCATGGGCGCCGTTATTGGCGAAGGTGCCCATGCGCAGACGCTCCTGGCGCAACAGGTCCAGGTCAATATCGGCCACGACCGATACGGGGCCGGTGGGAAAGCGCGCGCTTTCAGCCAGCATCGCGCCATTTTCAAAAATCGAGGCCTGCCCGTCCCAGGCGACATCGGTTGTGGATTCGCCTTCCCCCGCCGCGGCATACAGATAGGCGCAGATGCACCGTGCCGAATGGGACTGGCACAGCAGCGTGCGCGTGCGCGCCTTGCCCACGGTGATGTTGCTGGCGGACAGGTTGGCGATGACCGTGGCCCCGGCCAATGCCGCCTCTATGCCCGGCGGCTGGGGCACCCACATGTCTTCACAGATCTCGGCGGCGACCACCAGTCCCGCAATATCCGGGGCGGCGAACAGGAGGTCGGTGCCAAAGGGCACATCCTGCCCGCCCGCGCGGATCTGGCCGCCGCGCAGCCCGGCCCCGGCCGTAAACTGCCGGGCTTCATAGAACTCCCGGTAATTGGGCAGGTAGGATTTGGGAATGACACCCAGTATCCGCCCGTCATGCAGGGCTACGGCGCAGTTGTACAGGGCGCTTCCATGCGCCAGTGGCGCGCCCACCAGCACCAAGGGCCGCAGCCCCGCCGTCCGCGCCGCAAGCCAGCCAAGGGCGTCATGCACGCGCTCGAGCAACACATCCTGCTGGCGCAGATCCTCGATCGCATAGCCGGACAGGCCCAGTTCGGGGAACACGGCCAGCACCACGCCATCATCATGGCAGGCGCGGATGCCCGCCTGCGTGCGGCGCGCGTTTTCCATCGGATCGGCCAGCGCCACGGGCAGCGTGCAGGCCGCCACACGCGCGAAGCCGTGTTGGTACAGCCCATGAAATCCGGTTGTGTCGCTGCCTGCTGTCATGTCCCGCCTCCCGCCCGGTATGGCCAAAATCACCTGCGCCGATGAACCGGCTGCTTTCTGGCGCATTGTTATAGGGCGGATGTCAATCCCGCGCCTGTCACAACCACGATCGGAAGGAACCGGATCATGGACCTGTTACGCTGGACCATTACATTCCTTGTGCTGGCCCTGATCGCCGCGGTTTTTGGCTTCGGCGGCATTTCTGACACCTTCGCCTATTTCGGCAAGGTGCTTTTCTTCGTCTTCATCGTCCTGTTCATCATTGGATTGTTTTTTGGCCGCGGCCGCGGAACCTTGCCCTGACCCGGACACGGAGGCCACGACGCACCGGCACAAGCAGGATCAGGGCGTAAATCCCGTCCATCGCCGCCATGGACAGCGGCAGGCCGGGCACCGGATACGTTGCCGCGTCGCACGGCTTGGCCGCGTGGC
>NZ_BAIO01000053.1 GCF_000613305.1 Komagataeibacter kakiaceti JCM 25156 | reverse complement strand
CACGGCCCGCGCCCTGCGCCGCGACCCGGACGCCCCGGACCGTTTCGCGCAGGATGTGGTGGAACTGCTCGATTATTTCGAACCGCTGGACGAGACCGATACCCACCGGGTGCGCGCCATACCCGGCGCGGGGCTGCGCGTGCCGGTATGGCTACTGGGATCATCGCTGTTTTCCGCCGTTCTGGCCGCGCGTCTGGGCCTGCCTTATGCCTTCGCATCACATTTCGCGCCCGCGCAGATGGAAGATGCGATCACGCTCTATCGCGCGCGCTTTGAGCCATCCGAACGCTGCCCGAAGCCCCATGTCATGCTGAGTGTCAATATCATCGCGGCGGATGACGCGGAGGAGGGGCGGCATCTGGCCACATCCCTCCAGCAATATTTCATTGCCCTGCGCCGTGGCCGCCCCATCGCCTTCCCGCCGCCGCTGGAAAAGGGGGCCACACCATGGACAACGGGCGAGCAGGCCATGCTGGAACAGACGCTGGCCTTTACCTTCGCCGGGTCAACCCGCACGATCGCCCCGCGCCTGAAGGATTTCATCAACCGCTACCGGCCCGATGAACTGCTGGCCGCGGTGCCGATTCATGATCACGCGCAGCGCCGCCACGCGCTTGAACTCACGGCGGAAATGGCCGCACTGCCCGACTGGGATGAAGGCGGAGGCTGAACACCGGCGTTACTGCCTGTCGATGACCCTTTCGGATAAGCCATCGCGCAAATCCTGACACGTTTTTGGTGATGCTTTTTTCAAACAGCTTCAGGAAACGCCGCCTTTTTGAAAAAAAGGCGGCACCCAAAAACTTTTATATTTTTATATCAATAAGTTATGCGCACACAGCTTCTGAATGACGGCGGCAACCCGGCGCTAGGGCAGGCGGCCAGATGCTCCAGCACAAGTCCATAGCCCCTCATCATCCACTTCCCGCAGGAACAGCGCATTGGGCGGGCGGTCCGTGACCCGCCACCAGTCAACCGCCGTCGCCCCCTGCATGAGCGCGCTGCCCACCTCGACCGAGACATTGACCTCACGCCCGGCGAACAGGTCGGGGGCCAATAGCCAGCCAATCGTGCACGGATCATGCAAGGGCGCGCCGTCCCAGCCATATTTGGCAGATCGAACCGCTCCGAAAAACCGAGCATGGCGGCAGCGGCCTGCGCGCATTGCCCCGGCATGGCCCGCAGCCGCGCCAGACGCCGGGCCGAGATGAGAAAACGGTGCGTGACATCCAGCGGCACAAGCGTAAGCGCCGCCCCGCTGCGCAATACGATATCCGCCGCGTCGGGATCGGCGAACATGTTGAATTCGGCGCTGGGGGTGATATTGCCCCCTTCCGAATACGCCCCGCCCATGGAAACGACCCGCGCCACCCGCCGGGCAATGTCAGGGGCCTTCACCACCGCCATGGCCAGATTTGTCATCGGCCCCAACGTCACCACCGTAATGCTGCCCGGCGGGTGCGCCCGGATGGTCTCGATCAGGAAATCCACGCCATGCGTGGCCTGTGCCCGCAACGTGGGGGCGGGCAGGGCGGGGCCATCCATGCCCGTGCGCCCATGCACATGCGCCGCTGTAATCGGCACACGCCGCAGCGGGCGCGCACAGCCCGCGTAAACCCCTATGTCCCGCCGCTGCGCCAGCTCCAGTATCCGGCATGCATTGACGGTGGTCTGCTCCACCGACACATTGCCCGCCACGGTGACCAGCCCCAGAACATCCAGTTGGGGGGCAGCAAGCGCCAGCATGATGGCGATGGCGTCATCCTGGCCGGGGTCGGTGTCGATAATGATCCTGCGCACGGTGGCTGCCATCCTGATCTGGTAAAAAAACGCCTGGAAACTATCTGAAAACAGATGATTGATAAAAAACAGCGAAAGTTTTCGGGTGCCGCCTTTTTTCAAAAAGGCGGTGTTTCCTGAAGCCGCACCCAAAAACTCCCATCCGGTTTACGGGATGATGATACCGGCAATGGCCGCACCCGTCAGGTTCGACAGCACGCCCGCCAGCACCGCGCGAGCACTCTGACGCGCCACTTCCTCCCGCCGGTCGGGGCACTGGCTGCCAAACGCGGCCACAAGTATCCCGATCGAACTCAGATTGGCAAAACCACACAGCGCGAAGGAAACAATCGCCACCGCCCGGTGCGACAGCCGCCCCGCCTGTATCGCGGCCCCCAGATGCACATAGGCCACGAACTCGTTCACCACCACCTTCAGCCCCAGCGCGGCCCCCACCGCGCCACATTCCGCCGCCGGTACCCCCAGCAGCCATGCCAGCGGCGAAAAAAGCAGCCCCATGCCATATTCAAGCGACAGGCCGGGGAAGCCGATACCACCCCCGATCCAGCCCAGCAGGCCATTGACCAGCGCGATCAGCCCGATGCACGCAACCAGCATGGCCGCCACCGCCAGCGCCGTGTGCGCGCCCCGGAGCGCGCCCTCCATCACGGCCTCGAAAAACGCGCGATGATAGGCGTTACGTCCCGCCTCCAGCGGGCTGAGGGCGCTTCCGGGGCCGCGCGGCTCCAGAATCTTGCCAAACATCAGGCCGCCGGGGATGGCCATGAACGACGCCGCGACCAGATAATCCGCCGGAATTCCCAACCCGATATACCCCACCAGCGTCGCGCCGGAGACCGAAGCCGTGCCGCTGCACAGGACGCTGAACAGTTCCGTGCGCGCCATACCGGCCAGATAAGGCCCAAGGGCCACCGGCAATTCACTCTGCCCCACGAAAATGGTGATGATCGCGCCAAACGATTCCACCGGCGATGTGCCCAGCAAAGCTGCAACCCCCGCCCGAACAGCCGCGCGAAAGCCTGCATGACGCCGTAATGGTAGAGAATGGCGATCAGGGCGCTGACATAGACCAGCGAAGGCAGGACCTGAAAGGCGAAGATATAGCCGCCATCGGGAAAGAGCGCGCGCATATGCGGCCCCACCAGCGGACCGAACAGGAACCGCGCGCCTTCATCTCCATAGGACAGCAGGCCCGTCACCAGCCCCGAGACCGTGCGCAGTACATCCTGCCCCAGCGGCACGCGCAGCACGCCAACCCCGATGGCCACCTGCAACAGCAGGCACGCCCCGATAACGCGCGGGCGGATATGCCTGCGATCCGTGGAAAAGACGATGCCGATGCATACCAGAAGTATTATGCCGATACATCCACGGATATGCATGCAACACCCTTGAGAAAACGGTCCCGGCGACCATTTTCCCTACGATATCCGTTGGATTATCGCAACATCACCCCAGTCGGGGGCGCGGCGCCCGGCCCATGCCCCCGGCCCGTATCAGGCCGCGGCCGGCAGGGTCGCCATGTCGATCACGAAGCGGTATTTCACATCGGAGCGCAGCATGCGGGCATAGGCGGTCTCGATCTCGTCCATGCGGATCATCTCGATATCGGCGGTGATGCCATGCTCACCACAGAAATCAAGCATTTCCTGCGTTTCGGGAATACCGCCGATCAGGGAGCCACTGAAGTTGCGCCGCTTCATAAGCAGGCTGAACACCGAGACCGGCAACGGATTTTCCGGCGCGCCAACCTGCACCAGCGTCCCGTCGCGCCGGAGCAGGTCGAGATAGGCATTGATGTCATGATCGGCCGCGACGGCATCGAGAATAAAGTCAAAACGGCCGCGTTCCTTGGCCATCGCCGCCGGATCCTTTGACAGCACGACCTCATGCGCGCCCAGGCGCAGCCCGTCCGCCACCTTGCTGGCCGATGTCGTGAACAGCACCACCTGCGCGCCAAACGCACGGGCAAATTTCACCCCCATATGCCCAAGCCCGCCCAGGCCCACGATCCCGACGCGCTGCCCCGGCCCGACCTTCCAGTTCCGTAACGGGGAATAGGTGGTGATCCCCGCGCAGAGCAACGGAGCGACGGCGGCGGGATCGAGCGTTTCGGGCACCTTGAGCACAAAGGCCTGATCCACCACGACCGCGCGGGAATAGCCGCCATAGGTAATTCCGCGCCCCTGCCGGTCCTCGCCATTATAGGTGCCGACAAAGCCCTGTTCGCAATACTGCTCCAGCCCCGTGCGGCAACTGGGGCATTCACGGCAGGAATCGACCATGCAGCCGACCCCCACCAGATCGCCCGCCCGGAACCGGGTCACGGCGGCCCCGACCTCTTTCACACGGCCCACGATTTCATGCCCCGGCACGCACGGAAAAATCGTATTGTGCCATTCGTTGCGGGCCTGATGCAGGTCGGAATGGCAGACGCCGCAGTACAGGATTTCGATGCACACATCCTGCGGCCCGGTGTCACGGCGCTCCAGCGTCATGGGGGCCAGACGGGCATCGGCAGCCGTCGCCGCATAACCTACACATAAAAACATATCATTCTCCATTTCTCTGGTACGCCGCGACCGCGCGCCGCCATACAACGCCGGTATTCTGAACAGGCGCAGGGCAGGGATGTCGAGGGGGCGACCCTGCCGCTCCAGCAACCGTGATGCGCAGGGCCCCAGACACCTTTGGCGTTTTTTACCAATCGGCTTCTAGACCGGCAGCTGCACGCTCCCATCCGCATTGCGGTTGATGGGACCGCTGGCCACGACAGCCCCGATGGGCAGGGCCGCATAAAGATGTGGAAAAAGCTGGCCACCGCGCGAAGGCTCCCATCGCACGGCGGCGGGATCAAGCAGCCCCAGATCGACCGCCACCAGCACAAGGCCGGTCTGCCCGCTGAAATGCCTGTCCAGCGTGCCGGTCACCTGCATGGCGTCGGACAGGTGAATGAACCCGTCCGCCACATCCACCGGGGAACCGGTGAAAGACCCCATGCGGGCAAAATGTTCATGCTCGGCTGCGGTGAGGATCTTGTAAACGATACGCTCGGTCATGGCACCCTATCCTGATCAGGGAACCAGAGTAGGACAATCCTGCCGCACATCCAACCACCCCGGCCCTGCCACGAACCGGGGGATTCGGACCGTCCGGATTATAACCGAATATACCGATATTGCGCCCGCTCAGGTTCCCTGATACGCAAACGCAAATCCATGCCGCAAGCTCTGTTGTAACATATTATATCAAAAGCGTATGAAAGATGCCGTTTTTATGAGTGTAATGAGATCCAGAATTCCATATTACACCTTTCTGGCATTTTGTGTAATATGGTATTGTGGAAATACTTTATTCTGGCATCACTCCCCCGTTAGTATGAAAATCGACGGGCTATCCCTGACATTCAACAGCATGATGGATCATCTTCTTCACGGCAGGTTCGATGTTGATCCTGATACCGTGGGAAAAGAGGGGTTCCTGCGGGATGGCCGGGTATATGCGTACTGGGGAATTTTCCCCGCCCTGCTGCGCCTGCCGTTGATTTTTTTGCCCAATGGCCTGCATATCGACATTACACGACTGTCCTGCGCCATGGCCGCGGTCCTCATGTTCTTCATTAATTACCGGACCGTCCGGTATATCGGACAATACGCGCTACAGAATTTGCCATGGATGAAGACACTGCTTCTGGTGGCGGTTTCATTCACGGGTGTGCAGATATGCTTCCTGCGTCCGTCCCTCTATCAGGAAGTCTGCCTGTGGTCCCTCGTTTTCGGCATGTGTTTTGTTCAATGGGCCGTGCGCGCAAGCCTTCAGCCACGGGAAACGCCAAAGGCCCTCATCTGGATGGCTGTCGCCTCGGTCCTGGCCCTGCTTACGCGTGTTTCGATGGGGATCGGGCTCTACGCCGCCGAGAGCCTGTTCGGCCTTCTGGTTTTATGGCGCTGCTGGCGCAATGTATCTGCCGGCGATACGGTCGTGCCACGGTCATGGTTGCGTTACTGCGCCATGGCCATCCTTATTCTGGTGGTCGGGGTCGCCCTTACGGCAGTCATCAATTTTGAACGCTGGGGCAATCCCCTCACATTCGCCAATTACAACCTGTATCTGTTCAACGCGGAATTTCCGGATCGTCTTGTACGCACGGCCCGGTATGGCCTGTTCAATGTGCAACGCATCCCGCTTGGGCTTCTGTATTTCTTTTTTCCTGTATGGGCATTCCAGAATGGAGAAGGACGCCTGTACTTTCAGGATGCATTTTCACGCCTTGTGGATGCGGCCGAACTTCCACCCAGCAGCTTCTTTCTGACGGACGGTTTTTTTATCTTACTGGGCGTTGTGTTCATAATATCCCTCATGAAACAGGGGCGGCAGGCATCAGGCGTCCGGGGGGCATCCGTTGCGATCATGGCGGGTCTCGCCATTCCTGCGGTCCTTATGCTCATGGCGATCAGCATGAATTTCCGTTACAGGGCGGAATTCTATCCCGTCATGCTCTACGCCGGATTTATGGGGGCTGTTTCCGTCGCCCGGAATTGCGATGACGGCAAACTGCTGAAATCAGTTTCCATATATCTTGTTGTCATGGGAGTTATTTCATCGCATTTCATTTTATTACTTTATGACTGGAGCAAACTCGGTCCGGCCAGCCATCTGATTCAACATGGCGTCGTAAATTACTACCTTTCTCATATCGGGCTAAACTCATGACCAAAACGTATCAATATGAAACTGATACGCTCACGCCACCCCGGCATTCATCCCGACGTTTGGGCGGTATTGAAGACGCGCGCGTGGCGGTCCTCATTCCATGCTATAATGAGGAGGTGACAATAGGCGATGTGGTCAGTGAGTTTACGCGCATTTTGCCCAGCGCCGATATTTATGTTTACGATAACAATTCCAGCGATAATACATCCGCGGTCGCAAAGCAGGCGGGCGCGATAGTACGCACCGAACTACGGCAGGGAAAAGGACATGTAATCCGCCGCATGTTCGCAGACATAGATGCTGACTTCTATGTTCTGATTGACGGAGACGCCACCTACGAAGTCGGTGCCGTGCACCGCATGCTGACGCTGGCCTCCGAGCAGAATCTGGATATGGTGACAGGACAGCGCGTAACTGACAGGCAGGCCGCCTATCGCAGTGGTCATGTTCTGGGCAACAAGCTTTTTACCAGCCTTGTCCGGTGCCTTTTTGGCCCCGGTTCCAAGGATATTTTCTCTGGCTATCGTATATTTTCAAAGCGTTTCGTTAAATCATTCCCCGCCCTGTCAACGGGGTTCGAGATCGAGACAGAATTTACCGTGCATGCCCTTACGCTGGCCATGCCGATAAACGAAGTCGAGACCATATACGTCGAAAGGCCAGAGGGCTCGGCCTCCAAGCTGAATACCTATCAGGACGGATTGCGGATCCTGATAGCGATCTTCAATCTCCTGCGGCGGGAGCGCCCGCTCATGTTTTTCAGTACGCTGGGTACGATCTTCATGATTGCCGGCATCGCGCTGGGAACGCCCATTGTCATGGAGTTCATCCGCACCGGATTTGTTCCTCGCCTGCCTACGGCTGTATTGGCAACCGGCCTGGAAACCCTGGCGGCACTGGCGTTCTGCTGTGGCCAGATTGTCGAGAACGTCGCCCTGGCAAGGCTGGAGGCCAAGCGGCTGAATTATCTCTCCTACCCCGCGCCACAGCATATCGGGCGACGGTTTGCATATGAACGAAAGTCCTGATTTTTTTTGCGGCGTCAGGGCGCACAAAGTGCAGCGCACGGCGATCACCCCGGCGGGATGGCCCAACAGTTCCCGCCGGATGCCTGCACATCAGAAGGGCGGATGATGATCACGACAGGAATTGTGTCATCATCGCATATCCGGAGCCGAAGCCAAACCCATACCGGACAGGGTAGGGCGTATGTCCGTTCCGTTGGCAGGGCCGGTCAATAACGGAGACTGACATTACAGTAGATTCCCGGCATGGCGCATTCCATCCGCGACCAGCCTTCAGCAAACGGCCCCAATTCTTAATAACGATTTTCAATATATATTACAGTTTCACACAATCATCACACTTGTTCAGCCGTGTTCCTGCTATGGCAATCCTGCCTGCGCTTTTGCGGGTTTTTTCAGAGGTTTCCGGATCATGGACAGAACATCTGATATCACTTCCGCCCCTCGCAAGGAGCCACATGAAGAATGGCGTGAAGCCCTGATTCAGGCATGGAAAAACAGGCGCGGCTATATCCGGTCACACGATACGGCATCTGTCGTTACAGATGAAGGATTCATATTTGATGAGCCTGATTTTTAAATAATTTGAATATATTATATTCATCTATAAATGTAATTTGTGATTCATTCGGTTACAAATGAAATATGAGGGTAGTCTTTATTTATTAAGGTTGCTATCTTATAGTCCGTTTCCTGATTGAGAAAATCAGTTATGTTAAAAGGATATTAATAAAATGAAAAAAGCACTGCTTTTTGCTGCGGCGCTCGGCCTTTCCCTGCCTGTTGTGGCCCATGCGGAAGACAACACCGAAACGCATCACGAAGGTGGGCACGGCCATCATCACAGCCGCAGCCATGGCGATCATGAGCGTGGTGACCGTGAACAGGGCAACCACGAACACGGTGATCGTGAACACGGTGACCGCGAGCAGGGCGATCATGAACATGGCGACCACGAACACGGTGACCATGAACACGACGATCACGCGCAGCAGTAATCTGCAAGCGTAAGAACCGTAAGAAAGGGCGTTCCTGACGGAGCGCCCTTTTTTTTGGAAAGTGCCCTCCAGACAGTCAAGATATACGGACTTACCGCCCCGTGTCGCCCATGCGAAAAATCGCTCGACACCCCATCGGCGCGAGAGATCTCGTTACCGTAGCCAGCGCGCTTTTTTGAAAAAAGCGGCGTGAAAAACTTCCTTGGGTTTTACGGAATGTCTTAAAGATGAGCTTTCTGTCGTAATCTGGCAGAATACCGTCCTTGCGGATCATCCGGCACGCCAATACAGTACGTAATTGCCTGACATGTCATCCATATCGGGATCAGACAGGCTCCACTTTCCGTAACCGCATTATCCTAACAGTTTCCATTTCGGCTTATGGAGACGATAAGGGACGCCGGGCCATATCTGACGCAATGCACTGGCCGTCACAATTGGCGTGATGCGATAGCTGACGCACAACAATCACCTGCCTCAACGCCATCAGCGTGCGTCCACAGGTTCCATTGAATGACACGCCGTGAAAACGACATGCCAGATATAGTGTCAGCCTTCATGCATCCAGAGATGGACGAGGTCTCGCAACCCGTTCTGGCCAAAGGCCGTAGCAGTAAAATCCTGCGCCAGACGATAGGGTTCAATAGCGTAAAAGGGGACGTGATCCACCTTACGCGTCCAACAGTCCGCACGATGACGCCGGATAACATGAGGGGCATGGCAGCTAGACGGCAACCATGCCCCGATCACATGTACCGACCGATTTATGCCGGGGTATGCACCAGCTTTTTATTGATGAATTCTTCAATCCCCAGCGAGGACAGTTCGCGGCCATAGCCCGAGTTCTTCACCCCACCAAACGGCAGGCCAGGCGCGGTCCAGGTTGAGCGGTTGATGAAGACCATGCCCGTTTCAATCTGGCTGGCCACCCGCTTGCCGCGTTCGATATCGGTCGTGATGACCGACCCGCCGAGGCCGTAGGGGGAGTCATTGGCCAGGTCGATCGCGGACTGTTCGTCCGGCACCCGGAAAATCATGGCGACAGGCGCGAAGAATTCCTGATGGAACACCGGGTTGTCGCGCTTGATGTTGTCAAGGATGGTCGCCTGCAGGAAATAGCCGGGACGATCAATGCGCTTACCGCCCGTCACCACATGCGCGCCATGCGCCACCGCGGTTTCGATCTGGTTCAGGACCAGTTTCAGCGCGCTTTCACTGCATAGCGGGCCAAGCGTGGTTTTTTCATCCATCGGGTCGCCCGGCACCAGCTTTTCAAGGGCTTCCTTGAAACGGGCCGTGAAGGCGTCGGCAATCTTTTCATGAACGATAAACCGCTTGGCGGCGACACAGCACTGCCCCGTATTGTTCATCCGGCCCCAGACCGCCCACTTGACCGCAACATCCAGATCGGCGTCATCCAGCACGACAAAGGCATCGCTGCCGCCAAGCTCCATGGTGCTTTTCTTCAGCGCGCTGCCGGCTTCGGCGGCCACGGCCTTCCCCGCGCGTTCGCTACCGGTCAGCGCAACGCCGC
>NZ_BAIO01000054.1 GCF_000613305.1 Komagataeibacter kakiaceti JCM 25156 | reverse complement strand
TGCGGGTGGGGCGATCATGCTGGTGGTGCGTCCCCCGCGCCCCGCCCGGGCGGAGTAGGCGGAAACACGGGGGGGGGGCGTTACAGAGGGGCCGTCCGTCAGGATTTTCTGACGAATTCCGATTTCAGGTTCATCGCGCCGATCCCGTTGATCTTGCAGGCGATGTCATGGCCATCGCCGCCATCGGCCAGGCGGATGTTCTTCACCTTCGTCCCGCCCTTGACGACCAGCGACGATCCCTTGACCTTGAGATCCTTGATGACGGTTACCGTATCGCCATCGGCCAGTACGTTGCCGTTGGCGTCCCGCACCGCGTCATCGCCCGGTGTGGGGGCGCCGTCGGCCTGCGGGTTCCATTCATGGCCGCATTCGGGGCAGACCCACAGGCTGCCATCGGGGTAGACATGCGCGCAGCCGCAGGTGGGGCATTTCAGGTCAGCGTCCATTTGTGTCCTCTTGTGTCGGGTCGCGTGCGGGCACGCCGGGGCCGTCCCTTCGGGCGCGGCCATGCCCATAGTAAAACCGCCGGCACAGGGCCGGCGGGCGGGTAGGGGGTTGATGGGGGGCCGGAAGGCGGGTTCAGGCCGCCTTCATGACCTCGGTCAGTTTTTCGAGCACTTCCGTCGGCTCCTTGCCTTCCAGCACGGCCACTTCCGCCACGAAGCGTTCCTGCGCGGCTTCGAACAGCTTGCGTTCACTGAAGCTGCCGTCCAGGCTGTCGACATTGCGGCGCAGGTCGCGCAGGACTTCGGCGATCTGGACCAGATCACCGGAATTGATCTTTTCCTGATACGCCACCGCGCGCCGCGCCCACATGCCACGGCTGACATGGGGCTTGCCCTTGATGATGGCCATGGCCTTGTCCACGATCTCACGCGAGACGATCTTGCGCAGGCCCGACTTGCGCGCCTTGGACAGGGGGATGCGCAGCGTCATCTGGTTGCCGGGAAAGGAGATCTGGATCATTTCCAGCTTGGTTCCGGCAATTTCATCAACGCCGATCCGGTCAACACGTCCGACCCCGTGCGCCGCGTAGACGATGGCATCGCCCTCACGGAATGGATCCTCGTCTTTTACGGCCCTGCTGGACTTCGCTTCGGCGGCCGTGGTCGCCGCGGCCGTCCGGGCCATTGCATCGGTCACAGTGCCCTTCTGGGTAGTTCTGAACATGCTCATGGGGGGTGTATAGCATAAATTCCCCCTTCTGTCTTGATCCCTTCCCGCCGGATCGGGCACTGTCATCCATTAATCATATATCAGCCTGCACGCCCCGTACGGGGGCCAGCGGCGCGGGGGCGGGCAGGCCGCAGGACTGGAGCAGGTCGATCTCGATATTGCGGGAAATCGTCAGCATGGGCATGCCATGGGGCGTCATGCTGAAGGGATCCTGAAGGTCGTTGCCGATTTTGTCCAGCGCGACAAACAGCAGCCCCACCAGCGATGACCCCAGCGGCGTGATCCACCCCAGCGTCTGCACCATGGAAAGTGGCAGGATGATGCAGAAGACCACGGCCACCACCTTCGGCAGGACGGAGAACTGGATGGCCAGCGGCGTGTTGCGGATGCGCTCCAGCCCGCCCTGCGCGTTGCTCATGTCCGACAGGATGCGGTCGATCTGCCCCTGCAGTGCGCCGTCGATTCCCAGCCTGCGGGATTCGGCATCCACCCGCAGCCCGATCTGGAACAGGATCGCGGCGGGAATGTTCGCCCGGCCTTCGATGCCCGGCTGCATGGATTGCGGCAGCAGGCGCATGATGTCCTCGGTCGCGTCCACCCGCGCCAGCGCCCCGCGCAGCGCATAGGGATAGGCCGCCATGGCCCGGGCCAGGTCGGGGCAGCCGCACAGGATCGTACCCGCCTGCCGGGCGAAGGAGCGGCTGTTATTGGTCACCGCCCCCCACAGGGTCCGTCCTTCCCACCAGCGGTTGTAGGCGCTGTTGTTGCGAAAGCTCATGAACAGCACCAGCGCCGACCCGATCAGGGAGACGGGCAGGGTGGGCTGTTCCATCCAGTCCTGATGGAAGATCTGGAACATGACCACCACGACCACATCCCACGCGCATAAAAGCACCAGCGAAAGCAGGCTTTCACGTATCAGGATCCACAAACCAATTCTGCGATCAATGACCATATGGGGTTTCCGGCAAAGATGTTGGATGGAGGCGGGGTCGCCACAACTGGACCCTTGCGTCACATATCATATCATATCCGCGCCGGCCTGCGGGGGCGTGCGCGCGGGACGGCATGATTTGTCATCGAATTGTCATCGAACCGGCGCATGGGCGGGTCGGGGACGGGTGGCATTGACGGCATGCCTTTCGATGCCCTTAATCGTAACGAAACGGGATGGTCCATGGACCCATGATGAATTTAAGGAAAAACCGGTTATGGACGTAAGGGCAGCCGTGGCTTTTGAAGCCGGCAAACCGCTTGAGATCGAGACGGTGCAGTTGGAAGGCCCCCGGGAGGGGGAAGTTCTGGTTGAAATCAAGGCCACCGGCCTGTGCCATACCGACAAGTTCACCCTGTCCGGCGCGGACCCGGAGGGGCTGTTCCCCGCCATCCTGGGCCATGAGGGGGCTGGCGTGGTCAGGGAGGTCGGACCCGGCGTGCGCCACCTGCGCCCCGGCGACCACGTGATCCCGCTCTACACGCCGGAATGTCGGGAGTGCAAATCCTGCCTGTCGCGCAAGACCAACCTGTGCACGGCCATCCGTGGCACGCAGGGCAGGGGGGTCATGCCCGACGGCACGTCGCGATTCTCGTTCAGGGGGCAGCCGATCCATCACTACATGGGCTGCTCCACGTTCGCGAACTATACGGTCCTGCCTGAAATCGCGCTGGCGAAGATCCGGCCCGACGCCCCGTTTGACAAGGTGTTCTACATCGGCTGCGGCGTCACCACCGGAATCGGCGCGGTGCTGTTCACCGCCAAGGTGGAGGCGGGCAGCACGGTGGCGGTGTTCGGGCTGGGCGGTATCGGGCTGAATGTCATCCAGGGCGCGAAGATGGTGGGGGCTGACCGCATCATCGGCATCGACATCAACCCCGAGCGCGAGGCCATTGCCCGCAAATTCGGCCTGACCGATTTCATCAACCCCAAGGACCTCGGCCCCGATGGCGATCTGGTCGGCCATATCGTGGAACTGACCGGCGGGGGCGTGGACTACTCCTTCGAATGCGTGGGCAATCCCACGCTGATGCGTCAGGCGCTGGAATGCGCCCATCGTGGCTGGGGGGTCTCCACCATTATCGGGGTGGCTGGCGCGGGGCAGGAAATCAGCACGCGCCCCTTCCAGCTCGTGACCGGGCGGCGGTGGATCGGATCGGCCTTCGGGGGCGCGCGGGGACGTACCGACGTGCCGAAAATCGTGGACTGGTTCATGGAAAACCGCATCGACATCGACAGCCTGATTACGCACAAACTGCCGCTTGAGCGCATCAACGAAGGCTTTGACATGATGGCGAAGGGTGAGAGCATCCGCACCGTTGTCGAGTTCTGAGCGCATGAACATGACAGCCATCACGATGCGTGAGGAACATGCAAGCTGCGGCGGGCGGGTCGGCTTTTACAGCCACCCCTCCACCACTCTGGGGCTGGAGGCGCGCTTTGGCGTGTTCCTGCCCGAACGCGCGCTGGCGGGGGAGAAGGTGCCGGTGCTGTTCGTGCTGGCGGGCCTGACCTGCACGGAGGAGACATTCCTCATCAAATCCAACGCCGTGCGCTTCGCGGCCGAGCATGGCCTGGCGCTGGTCGCGCCCGATACCTCACCCCGTGGCGCGGGCGCGCCGGGGGAGGACGAGACGTATGATCTGGGCACCGGAGCCGGTTTCTACCTCGACGCCACGCGCGAACCATGGCGCGCGCATTACCGCATGGGCAGCTATATCGGCCACGAACTGCCGGAACTGATCCGGACCAGCTTCGCGGTTGATGACACGCGGCGGGGCATAATGGGCCATTCCATGGGCGGGCATGGGGCGCTGGTGCATGCGCTGCGCGCCCCGCGGGCATGGAAATCGGTCTCGGCCTTCGCGCCCATTTGCCACCCCGCCATCGTGCCATGGGGGGAGAAGGCGTTTACCGCCTATCTGGGGCCAGACCGCGCCGCATGGGCGCGTGAGGACGCGACATGCCTGCTTGAGGCGGGTCACACCCACCCCACGGAAATCCTGATCGATCAGGGCGAGGCGGATCAGTTCCTGCACGATCAGCTCCGCCCCGAACCGTTCAGGGACGCGGCGGCGCAGGCGGGTCAGAAACTGGCGCTGCGTCTGCATGCCGGATACGATCATTCCTACTGGTTCATCCAGTCATTCATCGCTGACCATATCGCGCACCATGCCGCCATCCTGAATGGCGGCTGACCTGCTCGTGGCGCGGGATCACGTACCGATCAGGTGCAGCACGATCTCGCGCCGGTGGGGGCGGCGGCGGTGTTCGAACAGGTAAAGCCCCTGCCACGTGCCCAGCACGGGCCGACCATCCGCCACGGGTATGGAAAGCTGCACGTTGGTCAGCATGGCGCGCAGGTGGGCGGGCATGTCGTCCGGGCCTTCGTCGTCATGGATGTAGCGCCCGCTCTCCTCGGGCACGAGGGTCTCGAAATAGCGTTCGATATCCTCCCGCACCGTGGGGTCGGCATTTTCCTGCACCGTAAGCGAGGCGGAGGTATGGCGGCACCATAGGGTCAGCAGCCCGGTTTCAATCCCGCTCTGTCGTACCCAGCCCAGAACCGCCCGGTCGATGGAGACCAGACCCCGGCCATGGGTCGCGACCTGAAGGCTGTGCAGTTCCTGGCGCATGGCGCCGCCTTTCATGCTTATTTCAGGAAGCCCACCAGCGTTTCCGCTTCCGATACGATGGGTTCGGCAATGGCGCTGGCGCGTCGTGCGCCCGCGCGCAGCGTGTCACACAGGAATCCGGGTTCCTTCAGCAGGCGTTCCGTTTCCGATGCGATGGGGCAGATCGCATTGACCACCACTTCGGTCAGCGCCGTCTTGAACGGCCCGAAACCCTGACCACCAAAACGGGTCAGCACATCCGCCACGCTCTCACCGGACAGGGTGGCGTAGATGGTGACAAGATTGCGGGCCTCGGGGCGGTTTTCAAGTCCTGCTTCCTCGGAGGGCAGGGGCTCGGAATCGCTCTTGGCGCGCTTGATCTTGAGCGCGATGGCGTCGGCATCGTCCGTCATCTCGATCCGGCTCTGGGCGGAAGGATCGGATTTGGACATTTTCTTGCTGCCATCGCGCAGGCTCATCACGCGCGCGCCTGCGGCGGGATCAGGGGCTGGACCTGCGGGAAGAATTCGGTCCCGTAGTCATGGTTGAATTTCTGGGCGATGTCGTTGGTCAGTTCAAGATGCTGCTTCTGGTCATCACCCACCGGTACGGCGGTGGCCTTGTATGCCAGAATGTCGGCCGCCATCAGGTCGGGATAGACGTATAGCCCGGCGGAATGTTTCTCCCGGTCCTTGCCCGCCTTGTCCTTGAACTGGGTCATGCGGTTGAGCCACCCGATGCGCGCGACACAGTTGAAAATCCACCCCAGCCGCGCATGCGCGCTGACGGCGGACTGGTTGAACAGGATGTTGCGTTCCGCATCGATGCCCGACGCCAGAAGGACGGCGGTCTGCGCCAGTGTCTGCTGGCGCAGGGCCTGGGGTTCCTGCCATGTGGTGATGGCGTGCATGTCCACCAGGCAGAAAATACATTCATGATCGCGCTGTAGGGCCACCCAGTTGCGTATCGCACCCAGATAATTGCCAAGCTGCGGGATACCGGTCGGCTGAATGCCGGAAAATAGGCGTTGCATGAAAAGCGTTTTCCGTTTTTTTGCCCCTGCTGGTCAAGATGGGGCCGCTCGGGCTGGCAATAAGTTGTGGCGCCATGGCCGGGGTCTTCCGCCATCCCCCATATTAAAAAAGCCATTCACCCGTGGGATGAATGGCTTTTGAAACGCCTAGTGGCCGGAGTGGGAGACACCCAGAAGCTGGATCTTGAAAATAAGCGGGCTGTCGGGCTGGATGATGCCCATGGATTTATGCCCGTAACCCAGTTCCGGTGGCACGTACAGCATCCACGTATCCCCGACATGCATCATGGGCACGGCTTCCTGCCAGCCCTTGATCACCATTTCCAGCGGCATCTGCATATACGCGCCATGGCCGTGCTGGTCGGAACTGTCGAAGATGCCGCCATCGGGCAGCCGCCCTTCGTAAATGACCATGACACTGTCGTTGATGGTCGGCTGCGCCGCGTCTTTCGGCCCGGATTTCAGGACCTTGTACGCCAGCCCGTCCGGCAGGGTCTTCACGCCGGGCTGCTTGCGCACGTTGTCCATGAACTGCGCGGGGGTCAGCTCCGGCTGATCATCCTGTTTCGCGCCGCCGCATGCCGCCAGCGGCACGGCACGGAGGCAGCGAGAAGAAGGGGAATGACACGCGAAAAACGTTTCATGACACCTCGGCCAGAAGTTGGAGAAGATGGAGGAAGGAACGGAAAGATCAGAGCGCGCCACCACGGCGGCCGATCTTCGCGCCCAGTCGCAGGCGCAGCGCGTTGAGACGGATGAAGCCCTGCGCGTCGGCCTGGTTGTACGCGCCTTCATCATCCTCGAACGTGACGACACGGGTATCATACAGGCTGTTGGGGCTTTCGCGGCCCACGCAGATCACATTGCCCTTGTACAGCTTGAGCCGCACCCGGCCCGAGACCGAATGCTGGCTCTGGTCGATCAGCGCCTGCAGCATCCGCCGCTCGGGGGAGAACCACAGCCCGTTATAGATGATCTCGGCATAACGCGGCATCAGGCTGTCCTTGAGGTGCATGGCCTCGCGGTCGAGCGTGATGCTCTCGATGCTGCGGTGCGCGGTCAGCAGGATCGTGCCGCCCGGCGTTTCGTAGATGCCGCGTGACTTCATGCCCACGAAGCGGTTTTCCACCAGGTCAAGACGACCGATGCCGTTGTCACGGCCCAGATCGTTCAGGCGCGCCAGCAGGGTCGCGGGCGACATGGCGACGCCATTGATCGCAACCGGATCGCCGGACACGAAGTCAATGGTGATTTCGGTGGCCTTGTCCGGTGCCGCTTCGGGGGAGATGGTGCGCTGGAACACGATCTCGTCGGGGCCGACCGCCGGGTCTTCCAGCAGCTTCCCTTCGGAGGAGGAATGCAGCAGGTTCGCATCGACCGAGAACGGCGCTTCGCCGCGCTTGTCCTTCGCGATGGGAATCTGGTGTTCCTCGGCAAAGGCGAGCAGGCGCGTGCGCGATGTCAGATCCCATTCCCGCCACGGCGCGATGACGGTGATGTCGGGCTTGAGCGCATAATAGGCCAGTTCGAAACGGACCTGGTCATTACCCTTGCCGGTGGCGCCATGGGCCACGGCGTCGGCGCCGACCTGTTCGGCAATCTCGATCTGGCGCTGGGCGATCAGCGGGCGGGCGATGGACGTGCCCAGCAGGTACTGCCCCTCATACAGCGCGTTGGCGCGGAACATGGGGAAGACGAAGTCCTTGACGAAGGTCTCGCGCAGGTCCTCGACAAAGATTTCCTTCACGCCAAACATTTCGGCCTTGCGGCGGGCGGGTTCCAGTTCCTCGCCCTGGCCAAGGTCGGCCGTAAAGGTTACGACCTCGCAGTTATAGGTGGTCTGCAACCAGCGCAGAATCACGGAAGTATCAAGACCGCCCGAATACGCGAGCACGACCTTCCTGACATCCTTGGCGGCCATGGGGAGAACTCTCCTGTCGACAGAACTTTTGACAATAATTTGCCGGCAAGCCGGCGGCATGTCCTCCTAGCATCCCGTGGCGCGCGCGACCAGAAGTGAAGGGCGGATTTTTACGTCATTCCACCGTATCGGTGGGCGCGTCCTCACGCGCGTTGCGGCGCAGGCGCTGGCTTTCGGTGCGCAGTTGCCCGCACGCCGCCAGAATGTCGCGCCCGCGCGGCATGCGGATGGGGGAGGCGAAACCCGCGTCCATCACGATTTTCGCGAACCGCTCAAGCTGCTCGCGCGTGGAGGGGCGGTAGCTGCTGCCCGGCCACGGGTTGAACGGGATCAGGTTGACCTTGGCCGGAATGCCCGAAATCAGGCGCACCAGTTCGCGGGCATCGGCCTCGCTGTCATTGATGCCGCGCAGCATGATGTATTCGAACGTGATGCGGCGCGCATTGCTGGCGGCGGGGTAACGGCGGCAGGCGGCGATGACCTCCCGAATGGGGTATTTGCGGTTGAGCGGCACGATCTCATCACGCAGGTCGTCGCGCACGGCATGCAGGGAAACGGCCAGATTGATGCCCAGCTCCGCGCCGCACTGGTCCATCATCGGCACCACGCCGGAAGTGGACAGCGTGATGCGCCGGCGCGAAAGCCCGATCCCCTCGCCATCCATGATGATGCGCATGGCCTTGGCCACGTTGTCGTAATTGTACAGCGGCTCCCCCATGCCCATCAGCACGATGGTGGACAGCAGGCGCGGGGTTTCCCCCTTCGGGCTGGGCCATTCGCCATAGCTGTCGCGCGCGGCCATGAACTGGCCCACGATCTCGGCAGCGCCCAGGTTGCGCACCAGCGCCTGCGTGCCAGTGTGGCAGAAGGTGCATGACAGCGTGCAGCCCACCTGCGAGGATATGCACACCGCGCCCCGGTCTTCCTGCCGGTCGGGAATGTACACGGTCTCGGCTTCCTGCCCGTCGCGGAAGCGGAACAGGAACTTGCGCGTGGAATCCTGCGATGTCTGCTCCGTTACTACGCCGGGGCGGCCGACGATGAAGCGTTCGGCCAGCTTTTCCTGCAACGGGCGGGCGATGGAACTCATGCGCGAAAAATCGGTCACGCCCTGATGGTAGATCCAGTGCCACAACTGCTTGGTGCGGAATGGTTTTTCACCAATCTCCACCATGATGTCCGTCAGTTCCTCCCGCGACAGGCCCACAAGGTCGCGACGGCCATCGGGCAGGGCGGCGGTGGGCGGGGCGAACTGCGCGGATTTCGCACGGATGCGCGTGCGTTCCTCATCATTCAGGAGCGCGGCCGCCGTCCCGTCGCGTGGTGGTGAAGGCGGTAATGCGGGGGCTGCGGACATCGCGGTGCTGCCTATGTTTTTCATGTCATTTCGGGGGGAGGGGATGCGTCTCTCCCCATGTTTCCGCCTGTGTATCACAACCCCGATGGCGGATGCGACCGCCGATCAGCCTTCCTTACGCGCCGCGATCAGGAATTCCCGGTTGCCTTCCGGCCCGGTGATGGGGCTGGGGTCGATGCCCAGCACGCTCCAGCCCGGCAGGGCCGACCACCATTCGTGGATCATGTGGCACACGGCTTCATGTACCGCCGGGTCGCGTACCACGCCCTTGGCCCCCACGGCGTCGCGTCCGGCCTCGAACTGCGGCTTGATCAGTGCGATGGCCCACGCGCCCGGCACGCACAGTTCCAGCCCCGCGGGCAGCACCGTACGCAGCCCGATGAAGCTGGCGTCACAGACCAGCGCCTGTATGGGGTCGGGAATGAGGGTGGCGTCCAGCGCGCGGGCGTTGCATTTTTCCAGCACGACAACCTGTTCGGTATTGCTGCGCAGTTTCCATGCGAGCTGCCCGTGGCCGACATCCACGGCATAGACCTGGCCGCGCCTTCATGCAGCAGCACATCGGTAAAGCCGCCGGTCGAGGCCCCGACATCAAGCAGGTCAGCCCCGCGGGCGACAGGCCAAAATGTTCCAGCCCATGCGCCAGCTTGATCCCGCCGCGTGATACCCATGGATGGTCCTGCCCCTTGAGGGTCAGGGGCGTATCCTCGGGTATCTGTTCACCGGCCTTGGCGATGCGCCGGTCGGGCGTATGGACCAGCCCGGCCATGATGAGCGCCTGCGCCCGGGTGCGGGTTTCCACCAGCCCCCGGTCCACCAGCATCTGATCGACGCGACGTTTTGCCATGCGCGGTGCCTGTCTTCCCGAACGGAGCGGTGCGTCAGGCCATCTGCCGCGAATGCGGTACGCCAAGGGCGGACAGCGCGGTGGCGACAATGGC
>NZ_BAIO01000055.1 GCF_000613305.1 Komagataeibacter kakiaceti JCM 25156 | reverse complement strand
CCGCCCCTGGGCCACGTGTCGAGCATCAGCGGCAGAAGCGTCTGCACGCCCGGCATGCCGGACGGGCGAGGCGGGATAGGCGCGCTGCTTGGCCTCCAGCGTATGGGGCGCGTGGTCGGAACCGATAATGTCGGGCACACCCTGCCCCATCCAGTACCACAGCCCGTCCCGCCATGCGCGGCCACGGATGGGCGGGTTCATCTGCGCCAGCGTGCCAAGCCCGGCATAGGCTTCCTCCCCCGCCAGCGTCAGGTGCTGGGGCGTGACCTCGCAACTGGCAATGTCCTTATGCGCCGCAAGGAATTCCATTTCCGCCGGGGTGGTGACATGCAGCACATGGATGCGCCGCCCCGTACGGCGCGCCAGATGCACGATACGCCGCGTGGCGCGCAGGGCCGTCTCGTCATCGCGCCATACGGGATGGCTGGACGGATCATCCGCCCGCCGTTCGGACAGGCGCTCCTGCAGCCGGGTCTCATCCTCGGCATGGATGGCGACACGACGGCGGCCGGAGCGCAGCACGCGCTCCAGCATCGAATCGTCCGACACCAGCAGGCTGCCGGTGGATGACCCCATGAAAATCTTGATCCCCGCCGTACCCGGCAGCATTTCCAGCTCACCGCACCGGTCGGCGTTATCCGTTGTCGCGCCGACGTAAAAGGCGTGGTCGCACCACATGCGCCCGCGCGCGCGCTCCAGCTTGTCCAGCACGGCTTCCGGGCAATCGGTGGCGGGGCGGGTATTGGGCATCTCGAACACGGCGGTCACGCCCCCCATGACGGCGGCCATGCTGCCGGTGGCCAGATCCTCCGCCCCGGTCAGGCCCGGCTCACGGAAATGGACCTGCGTGTCGATCACACCGGGCAGGACGGTCAGGCCGGTACAGTCAATGACCCTGCCTGCATCACCCTGCCCGCCAATGCGGGCGATACGCCCGTCGCGCACATATACATCGGTTACGACCGTGGCGTCGGGCAGGACAACACTGCCATTTTTCAGACAAAGATCAAAAACGGGTAAGGTCATGGGACTATCCTGTGGCCATACGCCCGCCCACCGTCACATGACGGGAACAGGCAGGGGCAAGAAATGTCGTGCCGGGCCGGAACCGCGCCCCACACGTCTTTCCCCCGATGTAGGGCATGCGCCCCCTGCCATGCAAACCACTCCGGAAATCATGAACGGTTTGTGGTGGGGCTTTCTGCGGAAAGCTTCAGGGAACGCCGCCTTTATGAAAAAACGGCTGGGGCAGTCCCTTACGCTCAGGGCGCGAGCAGCGGGTCAGGACTCCAGGGGTGCGGCTGGCGCGCCCAGGCCAGCATGTCCTGCGGGGTCATCGGCCGGGCGAACAGATAGCCCTGCGCCACGTCACAATGCAGATCCTGAAGCAGCTTGAGTTGCTGCTCGGTCTCGACCCCCTCGGTCACGACCGTCATGTTCAGCCGGTTGCCAATGCCGATAACGGCGGTGGTCACCGCCTGCGCATTGGCGTCCTGCTCCAGATTCATGATGAAGCTGCGATCAATCTTGATCTCGGTCAGCGGCAGGCGCGTGAGGCGGGACAGCGATGAATACCCCGTGCCGAAATCATCCATCGACAGGCCGACACCCAGACTACGGATCGCGGCCAGCCCCTTCATCGTTTCCTCGTTCTCGCCCATCATGACGCTTTCCGTTATTTCAACGGTCAGGCGCTTTGGCTCGACATCATGTTCGCGCAGGATACGCTCGATCAGGGCCGGCAGGTCCCGGTTGCAGAAATGGACCGCCGACAGGTTGACCGACACGGCGGGCACATACAGCCCTTCCTTGTCCCACCGGACGATCTGGCTGACCGCCTCCTCCAGCGACCATGCGCCGATGGTCTCGATCTGCCCGGTATCCTCCGCCACGGCGATGAAGCGGGAGGGATAGATATTGCCCAGTGTCGGATGGTTCCACCGCGACAGGGCCTCCGCCCCGTACAGCCTGTTGGTGCGGATATCGACCTGCGGCTGGTAATGCAGGTTCAAAAGCCCCCGCGCCAGCGAATCGCGCAGGGCCGACCCCAGCAGAAGCCGGTCTTCCGCCGCGCGGTTATCCGCCGTGCTGGATACGCAGTACCCCCCGCGCCCCGCCTTCTTGCACCGGCGCATCGCACTTTCGGCATGACTGAGCAGGGACTGCCCGTCGGGACCGTTTTCAGGGAAGATGCTGATCCCGATACCCAGCGACACGACCAGCAGGTTCCCCGCGATCTCGACCGGTTCCTGCATGCCCTTTATCAGCCGATCCGCGAAGATCACGGCGCGCGCCTCATTGGTGTCGGGCAGCACGATGACGAATTCGTCCGCCCCCGACCGGCTGAGAATGTAATTGGAACGCGACAGGGTCTTGAGCCGCTGGGCAATGGCCTTGAGGAAGGCATCGCCATTCATGTGGCCCAGTGTGTCGTTGATATCGCGGAAGCGGTCGATATCGACCATGAAGATCGCGAAATTATTGTCCCCCGGCAGGTCGATCATCGACTGATGACCTTGTGGACGGCGGAACGGTTGAGGAACCCGGTCAGCGAATCATAGTTCGCAAGCTGCGAGATATGCTGCTGCGCCTCATAATTCTCGATCACCACGCCGCAGAACGAGACGGAGCCGCTCACGATCTTCTGTGGCCAGTCGCTCAACTGGTACTGGTTGCGGGAATAGAGGGCGAAAATGCCGGATATCCGGCCATTGCGCGACTTGATGGCCGAAGCCCAGCAATTATGCAGCCCCAGCGAAATGCCCAGCGAACTGTAGCTGTCCCACACGATGCGCCCCACCGCCAGGGGATCGCGGGAGATGGTGGCGAGGTCGTCCTCGCTCAGCACCACGTTTTCGAGCGCCGTGGCGTAATGGCGCGGCAGGCCCGGACCGGACATGATGCGCAGGCGGTTGTTGTCGCCCAGCAGGATGATGACCGCCACCGTGTTGGGCACGAAGCTTTCCACCTCCCGGCAGACCAGATCGGCCACGTCCGGGATCCCCATATCGTTCGAAATGGCTTCGAACACCGTGTTCTGCAGGTCGTGCAGCTTGCGGCGATGGCTCTCCTCGGTCACGCCCTTCATGATGGCCATGTAGTAGCGTTTCCTGTCCGGCCCCAGCACGGCGCTCGAAATCGACATCTCGCCCGAAATGTGGTCTCCGGTCTTGTTCTCGAACGTCACCTCACGCGAGGTGCCGACAATCCGGTCCCGGCCTGTCTCGCGGTTCCTGTCGATATAGCTGTCATGCTCATGACGATAGACCGAGGGCACAAGGCGGTTGACATTGGTGCCCAGCACTTCGCTTTCGGTATAGCCCCACAGCTTCTCCGCCGCCGGATTGAAGAAGACCACCTCGTTACGCTCATTGATGACCACGATGCCATCGGTAGCCTGTTCCAGCAGTTCGAGGCTGACATCCGCGGTCATCCCCAATTCCCGGCCCGCGCGTTTGGCATCCGTCATCCTGGGTGTTTCGGGCGGAGTGGTCGCGTCCTCATACTGTTTCATAGGATTCCAGAGCTCTCAAATCGCGGGACAAAATAGGCGGAAGAATAAAATCGGCGGCTTGTCTGCCCGACAGGGCTGCGTGAAGACTCTCCCCCACCCGCGGGACGGACCGCCATGGCCGTGACACCGTAAGCGGGGGGACCGAACAGATAACCCTGCCCTTCGTCACACCCCTCGGAATAGGCGAGGGCCAACTGGTCGCCCGTTTCGATACCCTGAACCAGAACCGACATATGCAGGACATGACCGGCGATGGTCACGGCGCGGATCAGTTCCGCCACCTTCGGATCGGTCGTAACCTGCTGCATGACCAGACGGTCGAGCTTGATCTTGTCAAAGGGGAAATCACGCAGCGCGGAGAGGACGGACCCCTTCCCGCCAAACTGGTCCAGCGCGAAACGGACCCCGAGGGCATGCACCTTCTGCGCCATGACCAGCGCGCGGGCCCGGTCGCGCTGCACGGTTTCCTCCGTGATTTCGATGACGAGACGGCTGGCGGGCAGCCCCGTGCGCCCAAGGACCGCCTTCACGGTCTCGGCGAAGCTGGGTTCCAGAAACTGCGAGGCCGACATGTTGACCGCGACGCAGATATTCCCCTTCCACCCGGCGGCCGTCCGGCAGGCCTGCTCCAGCACCCATTCGCCAAGCTGGATGATCAGGCCGTTCTCATCGGCCAGTTCAAGGATTTCCAGCGGCGGGACATGCCCACGGGTGGGATGGTCCCACCGCAGCAGCGCCTCGTAGCCCGAGACTTCGCCGGTCGCGACCACGGTCTGGACCTGGTAGTGCAGGGAAAGCTGCCGCTTCGCCATGGCCTGCTTCAGGTCGTCACCCAGCGCGCGGCGCTCGCGTATGTTCTGGTCGAGCGAGCTTTCATAGAACCACACGGTCTGGTGCAGGTCGTTCTTGGCGCGGTACATCGCCATGTCGGCGCGCGAAATCAGGGTTTCGCTGTCCGTCGCGTCAATGGGGTAGACCGCCACGCCAATGCTGCCCCCGCTCGTAACCATATAGTCATCGATCGGGATGGGCTGGTTCAGCGCCTGCTGGATACGCTCGACAAAACCGTGCAGTTCGCTGTCATCCACCATGCGGTGAAGGGCCACGAATTCATCCCCCCCCAGACGGGCGACGAACTCCCCTTCCCCCAGCAGGGCGCAGAACCGTTCCGCCAGGGTGACCAGAACGGTATCGCCCGCCGCATGGCCACGGGTATCGTTGATTTCCTTGAATTTGTTGAGATCAATGCCGATGATGGCGAAGGGCCTGTCGTTCCGGTCGGCCCGGCTCACTTCCTCGGCCAGCCGTTCATTGAAGCTTATGCGGTTGGGCAGCCCCGTCAGCGCGTCCGACATGGCCATGCGATGCAGTTCACCATATGATTCGCGGCGCAGGCTGCCATCAATGACATAGCTGGCGATACCGGTAATGATGGTCAGCAGCGAACCACCCAGCACCGCGAAACCGATCATCTGGAACTGCTGGTTGTCGTGCATCATGGGCATGGCGGGCCGCATGACGACATGCATGGCCGCCATGCCGGTAAAATGCAGCCCCGCCACGGCGCCGGACATGGCCAGCGTCATTTCAATCCCGCGCCGCACGGTGCCGGGTTGCAGCGCCAGCTTCAGCGCCACGGTGGACAGCCCGATTCCGATCAGGATGGACAGCACCACCAGCGGCATGTTCCACGTCACCGGCGCATCCAGCCGGTAGGCTTCCATGCCGATGTAATGCATGCCCGCGATGCCCAGCCCCAGGATCGTCCCGCCGACCAGGCAGCCACCACGCCCGGACAGCCGGACAGCCGCCCCCACCGCGCAGGGTATGGCCAAGAAGATGACCAGCAGCGACAGCGCGGTCCGGACCGGGGCGAGATGCCCCCCCGCGCCGGAATGATAGGCCAGCATGCTGGCGAAATGCGTGCACCAGACGTAAGGTGGAACCGGCCACGGCCGACATCAGGTACCACCCGACACGCTGGCCGCCATGCGTTTCGGATATACGGGCAACCAGCCGCATGGTCACCCACGCGCCCGTTATGCAGACAATAAATGCACCGATCAAAAGGAAGGGACTATAGACCTTCAGCTCATAGACAGGATTGCTCATGGATTCCATTCTGAACGATCAATACCATCCGATTACTGACAGAACACAGGTATATAACTGGCTCCACATGCAGGAATGCGGAAAAACATCTGGCATCAACCGCGCACAGCAGGGGCGTTCCAATCAAGGCGATCAGCTAATTATTTATGTTTGCTGATATTAAGCAATAATAATAAACACCTAAATGAGATGCAACAGAAAACATACATGTATGTTTTCTATATATCCCCACGCCAAATCCCAATTATGTGAATATCCAGATTATCCTATCATATGCCTGAAATGCAGGATAAATTACATATTATAGGTTTGTATTCCTATTCTATACTTTATAACACAACGCACTTTTCCGGTCCATCCACTTCATCCGGTTACAATACTTAATAGGTATATATTCCACCTTTATGGCAACATGCGCTGGAACACCTGATCGCGACAGAACAGAAGATGGTAAAACCCGGCGCAGGCATGAAGCAGCGCCACCCAGAGCAGCGTCCACGCGCCCCAGTGATGAAGCCATGAGAAAAGATGGTGCGTCTCATGCGCCATGGCCGGAAACGGGGAATTGATGGGCACGCCAAAGGCGATCACGGGGTGCCCGCCAGACCAGCGCGCCATGTAACCCAGCACGATCTCGGCCGCCAGCAGCACGTAAAGCAGGTGATGGACGCCGCGCGCGGCCCGGTCCTGGAATGTCACGGCGGGGAAACGGATCGCCCGCCCGCCCGTCACCCCCCAGGCCACGCGCGTTACGAACACGGCGGCCAGCAGAACCCCCAGCGATGTATGCGTCACCACCATGAAAGGCCGGAGGGCGGCGGTGCGCGCCATGAAATGCCAGCCGATCTGCCCCACGACAAACTGCTCCAGCACCAGCAGGGCCGTGATCCAGTGCAGCCAGCGGGTCTCCCAACTGTAATGAGCGGGCATGGGGGAAGCGAGGGGGGAAATCACGGCCATTCCGATCACCTATACTCCACGAAAGCACATCACCAGGGCCGGGAAGAACGCGCGACATCCGGGGCCAGCCGCGATTGTTGCAAAAACCGCCCGATCTGACCATCCGGTTTCTCACCCCTGCCCCACGGCAGGGGCCACGTCACATGAATTCATGCGGCCCGACGGATTTGCCGGGCGCGCCGTGACCGGCTACGCCCCTGCCACGCAACAGGCGCGCAGGTGCCATGGCCCCATGGAACATCATGACCGGCATGCGGTTGTCATGACACCGAACGGAGCGCACAGTCAGACCAGTCCGCCCCGGCAGATGTCCTGATGGAGAATAAGAGATGACCACGCTCGCCACCCTTCCCCTGACGCAGATGATCGTGGTGCCCGACCTGCTGGAAGCAAAGGTCGGGACCGTGATGTTGGCCTCGGAAATTTCCCGCGATGACCAGAAACTCGTCATCCGCAGCCGCCTCGTCTCAAGCGAGGGGATCCGGCCCGGCCTGATCCTGATGACATCGAGCATGCGCGGCTATTTCGCCCCGGATCAGGACTGCACGCAATTCGTGCGCACCGCCATTGACGTGACGGAGGCCATGCCGCCGCTGCTGGTCAAGATCGTGCCGGGCTTCCGCTATAAATACGATGCGGTCGTGCGCGGCGACATCTGGCAGCTCAAGGATGACGCGGGCAAGCAGTTCGCCGGGCTCGCCATCGGATCGGACGAGGAAGAAAGCAAGGTGTACGGCTATGCCCGCATCGAGGGCGGCCGGATTGGCGACATCATCCCCGCCACCCGTGTCGCCTATCTGGGCCAGCTTGATTTCGGGGCCGGTCCCGTCGCCCCCACGCTGGGCTAGGAACGATCCCCTCATCCCCCATTGCGGGGATGAGGGGGGATAGCGATCAGGCCGCGCCGGGCTGGCTTTCCAGCATGGCGGAATTGGGCGTGCGCCTGAGGAAGAAGCGCAGGAACCGCGCAAGGTTGGGCGCAAGCTTGGGCCGCAGCAGGCGGGAGTCGTACCCGGCGAAGCGGCGCTCGTTCTCGATCAGGCACATATCGAGCATGTCACGCAGGGGAACATCGACATTGGCGACGTCCTTGGTGCCATGCACGGTGAAGTTGTTGTCCTGCTGGTGCTTGTTCCCGTCCGCGTCGAAGGTCGTCACCATGCCGATGCGTTCATAGAGCAGGAACAGCCACACACCCAGCACCCGCAGTTCGAACCACGGGCGACGCCACAGCGGCAGGGTGGCGCGGTACCAGGCCAGCCAGTTGGCGAACAGCAGGATATGACGGCATTCCTCCTGCATGACCGGCTCGAACGTCTCGATCAGCGCGGGCGGGAAGAAGGCGGATTTCCGGGCGATGGCGAACAGGCCGAAGGCGAAGAAACTGTCCACGCATTCCGAAAAGCCGGTGACCATGTAGGCCCATTCCACATCACGCGGTTCGATGTAGGGCGGTTCGGACGCCAGCGGGATGCCGTAGGCCGCGACCATGTTGGCCAGGACTTCCTTGTGGCGGTTCTCCTCCCACGCATTGCGTGAAAGGGCGTCCTTCATGTCCGGGTCTTCGACCAGGCGGGCATAGGCGGCCATGCGCAGCCGGGCCTTGCCTTCCGTCTGCACCGCGATGTCCCATACCGGCAGGGACGTCACGCGCCTGAGCGTGTCGGGGTCCAGCTTCGGCCATTCGATGACCGAGGGCTTGTAGGGGTTGAAGGTGTCACGGAACATGTCCGCAACCGCCTTTTTATGTTCCGCCGATCCGGGCCGGAGCGGACCGGGCACGGGACTGGACCAGTGGCGGGCGTTAAAATCGGCCTGCGCCACCGCATCCGGCGTGGCGGCGCCCGGATCCTGGGCTTCTGGCAGGCTGGTATAGATTTCAGAAAGTGATTTCGTCATGTCGGCTCGCTGCTCGGAACGGTGTCACGTGGGTACGCCGGCCGATGGGGCACTATCGAAACAGCCTGACATCCCATTGCCGGTCCACTTATCATAATCAAACAAGAAGTGCAGAACTGTTATCTGGAATTTAAGGGAGCCGCCAGAGGCGGCTCCCCCAAACGGAACGCCAGATAGTATGAACGTGCCGAAATCCGCGCCTTGCCCTGGATCAATGAAGGTCGGAGATTTTGTCGATTACGCGCGTCACCAGCCCATATTCGATGCCTTCGGCGGCGGACATCCAGTAGTTGCGGTCCGTATCCCTGCGCACCTTGTCATAGGGCTGGCCCGTCACATCGGCGAACAGGCGGTTGAGACGCTCGCGCATCTTGACGATTTCCCGCGCCTCGATATCGATATCGGTGGCGGGCCCGCGCACGCCGCCCATGGGCTGGTGCAGCAGGAAGCGGGTATTGGGCAGGCAGAAACGCCGCTCCTTGTGGCCCGCAGCGAAAATAAGCGCGCCAGCGGAGGCGACCCATCCGGTGCCGATCATGTTGACCGGGGCGATCGAATCGACAAAGCGGATCATGTCGTGAATCGTGTCCCCGCTTTCGACATGGCCGCCGGGTGAGTTCACGTACACATCAATCGGCTTGTCGGACGTGCCGGCCAGCGCGAGCAGGCGGCCGGTCACGTCGCGGGCGATCTTGTCGTTGATCGGACCGAACACCAGCACCTTGCGCTGGTCGAACAGGCGGCTTTCCAGCTCCCCTATGGGAGAGGAGAGGGTGCGGTTGCGATCCGGTTCCTCGGTTTCCGGGCCCTGGGGTTCGGGGATATCGGGATCTCTCGGATCTTCGTCATCCATGCGGACACGGTGTTTCGGCTGCATGCCGTTCATCGGGTTCTCCCTTTTCTCCGGGACTGGCCTAGTCATGTCCTTATCCTGCGCCGCCTTGCGTCCGGTGCCAAGTCCCGACCTGACAATCCGGCCGCCATGGCGCCGGTGGCGCGTGCCTGCCCCCCCTCGCTAAGATCGGCATTGCAGGTTAGTTTGCCCCGGCCATGTTGTATTCAGGCCCGCAAAGGGCCACGGGAGCTAGAGATTGGGAAAGCCGGCACCATCACCAAGTCCGGGAAGATTTTTTTTTCCATCATTCGGATTCGCCCCGGTCATCCGGGGGGCGCTGCTGGCCCTGACCGTGACGGGCGCGGCCGGTTGCGCGCACCATCAGGACACGGTTGACACCGTAACCGACTGGTACCACTCGTATCAGGCGGGGTGATCGGCCAGCAGCGGCCGCCGCCGCCCGGCGCGCACCAGCCCTATCCCAAGATCGGGCTTGGCCCGCACACTGCGCCCGAACTCCCCTCGCCCGACCTGCGGGAGGATATTACCGCCGATCTCGAGGCCCAGCACGAGCTCAGCCAGCGTCAGGACGCGATCATGGGGGCCATGCCCTCGGTCGCGGATATTCCGCCCGTGCCCGGCCGTACGGGTCACGGCGCGCAGTCCGCATCGCTCAGGGCGGCGG
>NZ_BAIO01000056.1 GCF_000613305.1 Komagataeibacter kakiaceti JCM 25156 | reverse complement strand
CCCCGGATCGGTCCATTCCCGCCCCCGGCTGCCGCGCCCGGCTGTCTGTTCCAGCGCGAGGACCGCGACGCCATTCGCGCCACGCCCCGCTTCCAGCCGGGTCTTGCACAGGTCGGAAGTCGATCCCAGCCGCTCATATACCTCCAGTTGCCATTCTTCCCCGCCTGCGCGGGGAATCCGGATGGTGGAGGAAGCGGCCGGGGTATCAGGCATATGTTACCTGAACAGCGCCGCCGCAGCAGCCTGCGCCGCCGTGGAGACCGGGCCAAGCCCGACCATGAAGAACACGGTCACCAGCCCCATGCCCACGGATACGAAGGAGACGGAAACAGGCGAACGGTCCAGCGCGGGCGCCGCCGCGTCAAAGAACATGACCTTGACGATCCGGATGTAATAATACGCCCCGATCACGCTGCTGACGATACCGATCGCCGCCAGCCCGTAAAGCTGTGCATTGATCGCGGAATAGAACACCATGAGCTTGCCGAAGAAGCCCGCCAGCGGCGGCGCGCCCGCCATGCTGAACATGAACACCGCCATGGCCAGCGCCATGCCGGGATCCGTGCGCCCCAGACCCGCCAGGTCGCTGATACGCGAAACCTCGCGCCCCTTGCGGCGCATGGCGACGATACCGGCAAACGCACCGACATTCATGAACAGATAGGTCACGAGATAGACCAGCGTGCCCCGCGTGCCTTCAGCCGTGCCCGCAGCCATGCCGATCATGGCGTAACCCATATGCCCGATGGAGGAATAGGCCATGAGCCGCTTGATGTTCACCTGCGGGATCGCGGCCAACGAACCGAACACCATGGACGCGGCGGACACCACCTCGATCAGCAGCTGCCACTGGGGCGTCATGCTGCCGAACGGACCGGCCATGACCCGCAGCAGAACCGCGAAGGCCGCGATCTTGGGCGCACCGGCCATATAGGAGGTCACCGGTGTCGGCGCACCTTGGTAAACATCGGGCGTCCACATATGGAACGGCACCATGGACAGCTTGAAGCACAGCCCCACCAGCACGAACACGATGCCAACCATAAGCCCGGCGGGCAGCACGGCGCTACCGCGCACGGCCTGTTGCAGCCCGGCATATTCCAGCGTTCCGGCAAAGCCGTAAGCCAGCGAAATGCCATAGAGCAGAATGCCCGACGCCAGCGACCCAAGCACGAAATACTTGAGCCCCGCTTCCGCCGCCGTCACCCGGTCCCGTGCGAAGGCGCACAGGATGTAGATGGACAGCGAGGAGAGTTCCAGCCCGACAAACAGCGTCATGAGATTGCCCGATGACGCCATGATCATGGTCCCCAGCGTGGAGAACAGGATCAGGACCGGAAATTCGAACTTGTCGATCTCCAGTTCCCGCGCATACCCCACACTCAGCACCAGTGACAGCGCGGCACCGCTCAGGCTCAGCACCTTCATGAAGCGGGCAAAGCCGTCATTGACAAAAACATGGCTGTAGCCGGTGCCATCAGGCGACATGACGACAAGGATGCCGGTGACGACCAAGGCCAGCAGCGTCATCATCGCGCATGAGAAGAAAGCCTGCCCGCGCTTCTGCATCACCCCGGCAAGCAGGATGGCCAGCCCGGACAGGGCCAGCACGATTTCGGGCAGAGCAAGTGTCCAGTTCATTGGTAGTGGCCCTGACATCCTTGGGGTTAGCGGGAAAACAGCATGGTGGAGAGCAGAACCACCAGGCCGATCAACATGGAAAAGGCATAAACCGCGATGGAACCGGTCTGGATACGCACGGCCTGCCCGGCCGTGCCAGCCGTAAGACGGGCCAGCCCTTCGGGTATGCCCTCGACCACACCTTCATCCGCGCCTTTCCACAGCACACGCGCCAGCGCGCGGTAGGGGCGCACGATCACGGCGTCATACAATTCATCGAAATACCACTTGTTCAGCAGGAACAGGTACACCGGGCGCAGGCTGCGGGCCATTGCCGCCGGAATGCCGGGGCTTGCTATATAGCAGACATAGGCTACCGCGATGCCCAGCACGGCGGCGATGGTCGGCACCAGCGCGATAAGCCCCGGTGTCTGTTCAAGCCGGGCGATCACGTCGTGACCGGGAATGCTGGCGATCGCCCCATTCCAGAACGCGGCCTGATGCGCGCCGATATACAGCGGTTCCAGCGCCACACCGGCCACGACCGCGCCGAAGGACAGCAGGACCACGGGCAGCATCATGGATGGCGGGCTTTCATGCGCGCCCTCATACAGGTGTTCGTCACGCGGCTTGCCATGGAAGACCAGGAAGATCAGCCGCCAGCTATACAGCGCGGTGATGAAAGCCGTAAGGCAGCCCATGACCCACCCATAGTGCCCCATGGCGCTATCGGACATCCACGCGGCCTCCAGGATCGCATCCTTCGACCAGTAGCCCGCGAACGGGAAGATACCGGCCAAGGCAAGGCTGCCAATCCACATGCCCGCATAGGTCAGCGGGATTTTGCGCCACAAGCCGCCCATGCGGAACATGTTCTGCTCGTCATGCACGGCATGGATCACGCAACCCGCGCCCAGGAACAGCAGCGCCTTGAAAAAGGCGTGCGTGGTCAGATGGAACATGGAAGCCTGATAGGCCCCGACGCCCACCGCCACGAACATGTAGCCAAGCTGCGAACATGTGGAATAGGCGATGCTGCGCTTGATGTCGGGCTGAACCAGCCCGACAGTGGCGGCGAAGAAGCTGGTCGTGCCACCGATCAGCACGATCAGGTCGCGCGTGACGGGCGCCAGCTCCACCAGCGGCGACATCCGCACCATCAGGAAGACACCGGCGGTAACCATCGTGGCCGCATGGATCAGGGCGGAAACGGGGGTCGGCCCCTCCATCGCGTCCGGCAGCCAGGTGTGCAGGAACAGCTGCGCCGACTTGCCCATCGCGCCGATAAACAGCAGCGTCGCGATCACTTCCAGCAGCGGATGCGTGCCGAACAGGTTGAACGTGTCATGCACATGCGCGGGAATGGCGGCGAAAATGTCATCATAGG
Source organism: Komagataeibacter kakiaceti JCM 25156 (assembly GCF_000613305.1). Next base: position 6,777 of record NZ_BAIO01000056.1, on the reverse strand, counting down.
ACACGCTGCCAAGACGGATGTAGATGAGTGAAATGCCGACAAGGAAAAACAGATCCGCCACACGGTTGACGACAAACGCCTTGATCGCGGCCCGCGCGGCGGAAGGACGGTCATACCAGTACCCGATCAGCAGGTAACTGGCGAGACCAACCCCTTCCCACCCGAAGAAGAGCTGAAGCAGGTTGTCCGATGTCACCAGCATGAGCATCGCGAACGTGAACAGCGAGAGGTAGGAGAAGAAGCGGTACACCGGCGCGCTCTCATGCGCCATGTAACCAACGCTGTACACATGGACCAGCAGCGAAACCACGGTCACCATGGCCACCAGGCTGACCGACAGCGCATCCATGCGCAGTTGCCAGTCCGCCGAGAAGCCCGCCGCGTGGATCCATTCGGCCACGGGAACGATGACGGTGTTCATGCCGCCACCCATCTCGAAGCCCAGCACGCCGATCGCCGAAAGCGCCGCACAGGTCATGAGCCCGATGGTGGTCAGTCGCGCCGCGCCATCGCCCATCAGGTGACCGAAGCCACCAGCGACAAGAAACCCGATAAGGGGCGCGAACACCGCCACCTCGAACAGGAGGGATGCCATCTGCATTTTCCCTTACCCCTTCATCATCGTAATGTCGTCGACTTCGATCGAGCCGCGATTACGGAAATAGACCGTGACAATAGCCAGCCCGATGGCGGATTCCGCCGCCGCGATGGTCAGCACGAACAGGGTCATCACCTGCCCCGACAGATCACCGGTGGCCGCTGAAAACGCCACGAAATTGACATTGGCCGAAAGCAGGATCAGCTCGATCGACATCAGGATGATGATGACGTTCTTGCGGTTCAGGAAAATGCCGAACACCCCCAGAACCAGCAGGATCGCGCCCACACTCAGGTATGGCGCAAGGCCAATCCCCTCAATCGCGTTATCCATTATCCTGTCCTTTCGTCCCGTCCACCGGCGCCACGATCACCAGGGCGGTCTCTCTTTCTTCCTCTGCCTCGCACTGGCGCCAGGCCTCGGTCCCGTAGGTTCCGGGCACGGCCGCCACATCGTAGGAGTCATGCGGGCGCAGGAAACCACCCTGGGCCGCGATACCAGCGCCCAACGGCACCTGCAGCATTTCAAGCGAATCCTGCGGCACGCGATCGTGCTGGCGGTCGATGTTCTGCCTGCGTCCTGTCGGCCGGTCACGCAGGGTCAGCACGATCGCGCCGATCATGGCCACCAGCAGCACGAGCGCACATGCCTGGAACAGGAAAATATAGTGGGTATAGATCACGTCACCCAGGGCGGCCGTATTGGTCCGCGTGGGCGTGGACGGCACGAGATGCCTGATCTGCCCGATATTGCCCGCGACCCGCCAGTGGGTGAACGCCATGAGCAGTTCCACCAGCAGCACGCCACCAACCGCCGCCCCTATGGGGGCGTAACGCTGCATGCCCTCACGCATCTGCGCGAAGCCGACATCCAGCATCATGACGACGAACAGGAAAAGGACCGCGACCGCGCCGACATAGACGATGACCAGCGTCATGGCCAGGAATTCGGCCCCCGCGATCAGGAACAGTCCCGCCGCATTGAAAAACGCCAGTATGAGGAACAGCACCGAATGCACCGGGTTACGGGCACACACCACCATGGTGGCGGACAGAACCAGAACCGCCGCGAAAACATAAAAGACGATTTGGGTCATCATGGGTGAGCTTCCTGCCGCATGGATGTTTCCTCCTGCTGGCATGGCTGCCACGGCCTGCGCCGCGGCGGCCGTGCAATATCAACGGTACGGGGCATCAAGCTCAAGCCTGCGGGCGAGAACGCTTTCCCAGCGGTCGCCATTGGCCAGGAGCTTGTCCTTGTTGTACATAAGTTCTTCGCGGGTTTCGGTCGCGAATTCATAATTCGGCCCTTCGACAATCGCATCGACCGGGCAGGCTTCCTCGCACAGGCCGCAATAGATGCACTTGGTCATATCAATGTCGTAGCGCGTGGTGCGGCGTGAGCCGTCATCGCGCGGTTCGGCCTCGATGGTGATGGCTTCCGCCGGGCATGTCGCCTCGCACAGCTTGCAGGCAATGCAGCGCTCTTCCCCGTTCGGGTAACGCCGCAACGCATGCTCCCCACGGAAACGGGGCGAAAGCGCGCCCTTTTCATACGGGTAGTTGATCGTGGCCTTTGGTTTGAACATCGCCCGGAATGTCACGCTCATGCCCGACACCAGTTCGGACAGCAGCATGGAGCGGGCGGTTTTAGCTAACTTTCCCATTAACCAGCTCCTCCGGGCAGAAGGCCCGTAACCATCAGGAAGCCCGCGCTCAGCACCATCCATGCCAGCGAAAAGGGCAGAAACACCTTCCAGCCCAGCCGCATGAGCTGGTCATAGCGGAAGCGGGGGAATGTCGCGCGCACCCAGATGAACACAAACAGGCAGAACAGGATCTTGGCGATCAGCCACAGCGGTCCCGGTATCCATGTCAGGGGGGCGATGCCCAGCGGCGGCAGCCAGCCACCCAGGAACAGGATGCTGACCATGCCGGACATAAGGAACATGTTCGCGTATTCACCCAGAAAGAACAGGCCGAACGCGAGCGCCGAATATTCGACAAAGAAGCCCGCAACCAGTTCACTCTCACCTTCGGGCAGATCGAACGGCGCGCGGTTCGTCTCGGCCAGTGCGGAGATGAAAAACACGATGAACATGGGGAACATGGGCAGGCAGAACCAGACATGGCGCTGCGCCAGCACGATGTCGTTCAGGTTCAGGCTCCCCACCGCCAGCAGCACCGACACGATCACCAGACCGATCGAGACCTCGTAGGACACCATCTGCGCGGCTGAACGCAGACCGCCCAGAAACGCGTATTTGGAATTGGAGGCCCAGCCCGCGATCAGCATGCCGTAAACGCCCAGGGACGAAATCGCCAGCAGATACAGGACGCCGACATTGATATTGGCGATCGCCAGCCCGTTACCCGTCGGGATGACGCCCAGGCGATCATGGCCAGTGAAAAGGTCAGGAACGGTGCGAACAGGAACAGCACCCGGTTCGCGCCTGACGGGATGACCGTCTCCTTCGTCAGCATCTTGATTGCGTCGGCAAAGGCCTGCAGCACGCCGAACGGGCCGTTCACATTCGGCCCCTTGCGCAACTGCATGGCGGCCATCACCTTACGTTCCGCCAGTGTAAGATACGCCACGCCCAGCAACAGGGGGGCAAGCACGGCCAGTGATTCAAGCACGATCAGCAGGAGCTGGCCAATAAGGGTGTGAAAAAAGAAATAAGCCATCTACCTACTCCGCAGCCTCAATGGCGGGGTGCACGTAAACCCCCGAACAGGTTTCCATGGTCGGGCTTGCACGGCACACGGCATGGGTCAGGTAATAATCGGCAATGACCGGCCGGAACGGCGCGTTCGATACCGGAACCTTGCCCGCCCGGGGGGAAGTGGTATCCGACGTGCATGGCGGCTCCACTCCGCCTGCCCGAATACAGGGTTGGCCTGCACCATGCGCGCGCGCAGGGCCTCCATCGTGTCATAAGGCAGCTTGTGCCCCGCGACTTCGGAGAAGGCACGCAGGATGCGCCAGTCTTCCCGCGCGTCGCCCGGAGCATGACGGCGCGGAACGCCTGCTGCAGCCGCCCCTCGGTATTGGTGTATGTGCCCGGCTTTTCGGCATAGAGCGCGCCCGGCAGGATCACATCCGCCCGCGCCGCGCCCGCATCGCATGATGGCCTGATAGATCACGAAAGTTTTCGGCCCGATCTGGTCAGTCGGGAATTCATCCGCCCCGAGCAGCCATAGCACGTCCACCCCGCCCTTGAGCATGCCCGCCACGTCACGCCCCTTCGGGCCGGGCAGGAAACCAAGGTCAAGCGCCGCCACACGGCTGGCTGCCACATGCAGGATATTGAAACCGTGCCAGTCCGGGGTGATTGCCCCCACCTGCTCCGCGAGTTCCCAGCAGGCGCGTGTTATGGCCGCCCCATCCGGGCGGGTCAGCGCGCCATGCCCCACGATGATCATCGGCTTCTTCGCCTTGGCCAGCACATCGGCGAACGGCAGCTTGCCTGCAGCCAGAGCCGCCAGCGTGTCCGGCCCGTTCCCCAGCACGTCCGCCGCATAGGTCGGATCGGCATTGGGAGCGCCGATCATGGCGATGGGGAATCCACCGCGCCCGGCCGCCAGATACCGCTTGCGGATGCGGGCATTGAGTACGGGCGCTTCCTGCCGGGGGATCGAACCCACAATCAGTAGGGCATCCGCTTCCTCGATCCCGGTGATGCCGGTATTGAAGGTGTAGAAATCACGCCGGGACGTATCGTATTTCGCCCCGTCCTGCCGGCAGTCGATATTGCCGGACCCCAATGTTTCCATGAGATCCTTCAGCGCCATCATGCTCTCGGCATCGCACATGTCGCCCGCGATCGCGCCGATGCGCTGGCCCGGCACATCCTTCAGCCGGGTCGCGATGGTGGCGAAAGCATCCTGCCAGCTTGCAGGCTGGAGCTTGCCATCCACCCGCACCCACGGACGGTCAAGGCGGCGGCGGCGGAACCCGTCAACGACAAAGCGCCCCTTGTCGGCCAGCCATTCCTCGTTCACCTCGTCATTGATGCGCGGCACGATCCGCAGCACGCTCGCGCCACGCGCATGCATGACGATGTTCGTGCCGACCGCATCGCACACGTCGATGGAGTCCGTACGCTTCAGTTCCCATGACCGCGCCGTGAACGCATAAGGCTGCGATGTCAGCGCACCGACGGGGCAGACGTCGATCAGGTTGCCCGACAGTTCGGATGTCAGGGCCTTTTCGACATAGTTGGTGATTTCGAGGTTTTCACCCCGCGAAATCCCACCCAGTTCCGGCACGCCCGCAATTTCGGTGGAAAAACGGATGCAGCGCGTGCACTGGATGCAGCGCGTCATCTCGGTCTTTACCAATGGGCCAAGATACTTGTCCGTTACCGCGCGCTTGTTCTCGCGGTAGCGGGAATGGTCGGCGCCATACCCAAAGGCCTGATCCTGAAGATCGCACTCACCGCCCTGATCGCAGATCGGGCAGTCGAGCGGATGGTTGATCAGCAGGAATTCCATCACCGCCCGGCGGGCGCGGCGCACCACCTCGGTATCGGTGAAGATCTGCATGCCATCGTTTACCGGGAACCCGCAGGACGCGACCGGCTTGCGCCCGCCCGCAACCTCCACCAGGCACATCCGGCAGTTACCCGCGACCGAAAGGCGCTCATGGTAACAGAAACGCGGAATTTCCTTGCCCGCCGCCTCACATGCCTGCAGGGCGCTGGAACCTGGGGGAACCTCTACCGAGATACCGTCAACGGTTACTTTCACCACTGTTCCTACTCCGCAGCTTCAACCATGCCAGCCGGCACCTGCACGCTCCGGCCACTGCCATGCGCCACCTTGTAGGCGCGGATGCGCTCTTCCATCACCGGCCGGAAACGACGGATCAGCCCCTGTATCGGCCATGCCGCCGCATCACCCAGCGCGCAGATGGTATGCCCCTCCACCTGACGGGTCACCTGCTCCAGCATGTCGATTTCCTCGATCTCGGCGCGACCTTCGACCATCCGGTCCATGATCCGCATCATCCAGCCGGTACCCTCGCGGCACGGGGTGCACTGGCCACAGCTTTCATGCTTGAAGAACTTCGAGAACCGCGCGATGGCCGCGATGATGTCCGTGGATTTGTCCATCACGATCATGCACCCGGTGCCAAGGCCGGAACCTTCGGCGCGCAGGCTGTCGTAATCCATCAGCACCGTGTCACAGACCGAACGCGGCAGCATGGGCACCGAACAGCCACCGGGAATGACCGCCAGCAGGTTGTCCCACCCGCCGCGCACGCCACCGCCATGCTTTTCGATGATTTCCTTCATGGGAACGCCGAGTTCTTCTTCAAACACGCAGGGCGTGTTCACATGGCCCGATATGGCCATGAGCTTGCTGCCCGCGTTGTTCGGACGCCCCAGCCCAGAAAACCATGCCGCGCCACGACGCAGGATGGTGGCGGCGACCGCAATGCTTTCCACATTGTTGACTGTAGTGGGACAACCATACAGACCCATCGCCGCCGGGAAGGGCGGCTTCATGCGCGGCTGGCCCTTCTTGCCCTCGATGCTTTCCAGCAGGGCCGTTTCCTCGCCGCAGATATACGCGCCCGCGCCGCGATGGATGTAGAAATCGAAATCCCAGCCGAGCCGCAGGCATTCTTGCCGATCAGGCCAGCAGCATAGGCTTCGTCGATCGCGACCTGGAGGTTCGCGGCCTCGTTATAGAACTCACCACGGATATAGACATAAGCCGTATGCGCCCCCATGGCGAAGGAGGCGATCAGTGCGCTTTCCACCAGCTTGTGCGGGTCATGGCGCAGGATTTCACGATCCTTGCAGGTGCCAGGCTCCGACTCATCACCATTGATAACGAGGTAATGCGGCCGACCGTCGTTCTTTTTGGGCATGAACGACCATTTGACGCCGGTGGGAAAGCCTGCCCCCCCACGCCCACGCAACCCGGAAGCCTTCATTTCGTTAATGATGGCTTCAGGCCCACGGGCGAGAATGGCGGCCGTGTTGTCCCAGTCGCCCCGCGCGCGTGCGCCCGCCAGCTTCCAGTCGTTCTGGCCATACAGGTTGGTAAAGATGCGGTCCTTGTCCTGAAGCATGATTCTATCCCTGCCCCTGCGGCTTCCGCGCCGCGTCACCGACCAGCACCTTGCGCCCACCCGCCGGGGCCGATGTCATGCGCCCTGTCGTGGAG
>NZ_BAIO01000057.1 GCF_000613305.1 Komagataeibacter kakiaceti JCM 25156 | reverse complement strand
CCGCATCCCGGCGCGGTTCGGGCTGGACCCGGTCCGCGACGTGCAGGTGCTCTGTCCGATGAACCGGGGCGGGCTTGGGGCGCGGTCGCTGAATATCGAATTGCAGCAGGCGTTGAACCCACCAGGCGACATGAAGGTCGAGCGGTTCGGCTGGACCTATGGTCCCGGCGACAAGGTGATGCAGATCGCCAACGATTATGACCGGGACGTCTTCAACGGGGATCTTGGCGTTATCGACAGGATCGATGTGGAAGAGGGCGAACTGAGGGTCTTATTCGATGGACGGGAGGTCGTTTACGGATTCGGCGAGCTGGACGAACTGGTGCTCGCCTATGCGACCACCATTCACAAGAGCCAGGGCTCGGAATACCCGGCGGCGGTGATCCCGCTGGTGACACAGCATTACGCCATGCTGGCGCGGAACCTGCTCTATACGGGCGTCACACGGGGGCGGAAGCTTGTCGTGCTGGTCGGGCAGAAGAAGGCGCAGGCCATCGCTGTGCGGAACCAGGGCGGCAGACGGCGGTGGTCGAAGCTCAGGGAGTGGCTGGCCGGTAGCGTCGCATGATGGAGTGGCGGGGGTGACGGGTGTGTCTCCATGTCGCTTCCGCCTTCATGTGGGACCTTGCGCGCACCTATCAGGCACTCATAGGCGCAGGCAAACAGGCTAAGATCACTATTCGTCTTCGCAGATAATTTTGTCCGCAACGATTATTTCTTTAAAAATTACAAAATGCAATGTATTATTCGATATTGGGTTGTAAAGACATTTGCCTTCGTAATATAATTAATAAATGAAGCATAGATGAGAATACAGAAGCATGAAAATTGAATTTCGTAGCGTATGTTTGTTGAACAAACAGGCAGACCAACACAACAATCTTGGTTTCCTTCGTAAAGAGCTTGGAAAAATTCGTTCTCCACATGAACCGTCTTGGGTAATGATGATCAGCGCAATAGCGTTTTTTATTGCGTATTTCGTGCCTCTTTATTTGCAAAATCACCCAGATCTCGATGCTCTTAGCGGAGCATTTGCAATTATAGGCGCCTCAATGCTCTGGCTCGATACAAATTCGACCGACAGATCGTTAGTTGGTTTTCTTCGACCCGAAATTGAGACTACTTCAAGCTCAGGATGGTTGGGATGGCTTCTATCAGCTATACTTCTGATTTTACAAATATTAGTATTTGTAATGATTTTTTGCGCAACAATTAGGTTAATGTTCGATTATATACCAAATACAGTATCATCCCCCAGTAATCTTGTAATTACATTCTCTAGAACGCTGGTTATGGCTTTGTTGCTTGCTGCCACTCTTTATGTTTTACAACGTGTCAAAAGCCGCGTTTCGCGGCAATATAAAAAATTAACTTCGCTTTTCCGACGTGAAATTAGCAAGATTGAACAATCGTCCACCCACAGCTTGTGGAAAGCGGCTAGCTTAGTCGCCAGTATGCGGGCCGGCATACGATCTCTTGGATTATTATTCCTCGTCGGATCCGGCTTGATAGTTATTGTAGAACACGTGCTCGATATCCTGCTTAGTCGGAGTGATCTGATCAATTGGGCTGTTTTATGGTTAAGATCTTTTAACGCATATAAAGATGGTTCTGTCTGAATGAGAGCGGGACCTTCCGCTTGCTCCCGCTAAATTGCCTGTCGGCTCAATGTGGACGGTGCAGACAGACGGCATTCGCCTCATTTGTGACATTGCGTGAATAAGAACGTCTTGCTGAAAGCGGACAGTTCAAGACGAGAGCATTCATACTGTTTTAACAATGCGGCCTCGCGATTCCTCCAGCGTTGGTCTAGGTGATCGGGTGTAAATTTATGGAACTGACGTTCAATATCGCCTATGTTATCTAACATTCAACCTTCTATTCGCAGCAATATTGAAAAAAACGTGATCCATTTTAAAAAAAAAGACATTTTTCCTGTTTCTGTGTGCCCTATTCCTGCACATGCCTTATCTGGCATCTGCACATCCAGACGGGAGGATGACGGATGGGAAATTTACTCCAATGCACGTTTCCAATATCAGATTTGTTATCCTTCCCAGCTGTTAAAACCACAAGGGGAGCCTGATAATGGTGACGGGCAGAAATTTTTAGCCTCTGATGGAGGTGAACTGACTGTATTTGGAGGGTACAATGATGTTCTGCACTGGACGATTGAATATACATTAAAGACATACAGTGCAGATCTTGTTGGTCAGAAAGGTAAAATTACTTACCAGGTTATAAAAAATGATTGGGCTGTTTTTTCTGGAGATGATGGTGAAAGAACAGAATTTTATGGGAAAATATTTATTCGGAATAATAAGTTTTATATGTTTGAGATCACCTACAAAAAAGAACACAAAAATAAATACAGTAAAATTGTTGAAATAATATCTAGATGCTTCACTTAGTAAATATTATTTAATATTTGATGCATACTTTAATTATGATGCATAAGCGCCGGTTGAGGCATCTGCATAAGCGTCGGGATCGTTCATAGACTGCCGTGCCAGTCTATAGGCTGGGTGCATTGCCAGTAAGCGCTCGTGCTGGTCGAATGCTTCATCCAAAGAAGAAAAGACTCGAAATGGCGCTATAGTCGCAATCAGCTTGTGGTCTTTGGTTTCTTCATGAGGCGGTGCCAAGACAAAACTCTGCCCACGTCCCGCCTTTATCCCAAAGGATTATTGGAATGGGAAGGCATTCTTTTTCCAGAACCACTTTCCAACATCCACTGGGCTATCGTGATGGATGCGGGTACCTTCCATTTTCTTTGTGCTGTTTGGGCTGCCTGAATTACGGCATCCGGAACTGATGAACTGGAACTCGAAGGTTTTGCGTTTACGCCTGATGATATTGTAACTCTGTTCACACTGTTCGATAATTTTGAATCATTCAGCACGCGCAAAGTCGGACCTCGCGGGTCAATCCGTCCGTCAGGACAAGGCATACCGACAAGGTTTTGTTGAATTTTGCGAATAGCCTCAGAGGTACGAAACCCACAAAGACCATCGATACGCAGGCGAGAGGTATATTTCGGAAGGCGGAGCTATTGTCATTAAGCAGGCTGATCGAATACGCAAATCTGCGTAACATACAATAGTTACGATTACTAAAAAAGAACACAATGAGATGATTTATTATGTTCATACCGTTAGACTCTACTGATTACGAGATCCGCCAAACATTTCATTGCCTAGCTGCTTAGGCGCCAGTTCTTTAGGCGAAAATGCTGATATGTTTGGAGATATGCTAGAGGAAGCGATCCAGTGCGGGCCTCGAACGCATGATCTTCTGTTCAAACGGCAAACGATCGACGAATTGAGAATTTTACTAGCTTACGACGATAAAGAAATCGACCGCGTCAGTAGGGGTGTGCTCGGTATAGACCCGACTGCAGAAGTTGAGGAACCTCCCAACTGGGGGTGCTTTCCAAACCTGCGGACGTTCTGGACCGCTGTTTTACACGCCTTTGAAAATGATCCCGAGGTGCAGGCGACAAAAGGCGATTGACCAGAGCGCAGAGGGGCAGTCGTCAATAGATATCACGGAGATATCGAATTCTGTGCATTGGTAAACAAAAGCTTACAGTCCGCTTACCCCCCTATACTGTCTGTCAGCTCAGCAGAAACAGAGCAGACAGACAGCAGTCGCCTTCAATTCGGTCGTTCAGTCCAATGAGTTGCATTCCACATAGCCGACATGATTTGTTCAAATCCATGTCGCTGTGTTAAATTCTGTCGAGTCGTAAATTTCAAAATAATACAAGCTACCTCCCTCCAATATTCTTGATAACGGGTAGCTTGCGAAAGCATCAAGCAGAAAAGAGAATTAATGTCATACGATACTACACCAATCCAAGAGGTTGATCCTGAACGCTCTATTCTCTTTCTTGGGTCTGGATTCAGTCTTGGTGCAACCAACATTGCAAACGACAGCCCGCCGAACGGTAGGGGGCTGCGGCGCCATTTTATTAAACAACTTAAGCTCCCTGAGGATACTGACTACGATTTGCAAGTCCTCAGCGACGAGTTTGCCAATGGCGATGCCCAAAAGCTTCGCGATGAACTCTACAGAATTTTTCGGCTAACGGAATTGACGGCGGGACAAACCGCCATTCTTAATGAGCCGTGGCGGCGAATCTACACAACCAACTATGATGACGCGGTAGAATTAAATCGATTAAACAATAAGCTGTCACCGAACACCTTTGATGTCTCTGAGCCGGTCCCCAACAAATTACCTGACGGAGCAGTTGTACATCTTCATGGCAGCATTCGTCTGATCACTCCTGAGAACGTGAAGGATAACCTCGTGCTTGGTGAGCGTTCCTACGTGAACCAATATGTTGTCCGCTCGCCTTGGTACGATCAATTCCAACGCGACCTAGAGGGTGTTATGCACCTTGAGCGAGTATAGCGGCGTTTCTGAGCATGAAACATGCGAAAGCGACGACATGGAGATTTGCGAGGGTTGAAGCGTAACGCTCGTAGTCCTTGACGAGCCTGCGGCATCGTGTGGCCCATGCGAAAGACCGCTCGACAACCCATCGGCGCGGCAGCAGGACAAAGCCGCGCTTGGCTTCGGGCAACTTGACGACTTCGAGTGCGATACCGTGCGTGCGAGCCGCCTCGTCTGGTTTTGAACCCGTATATCCCTGATCGACATAGGCCAGTTCGACGCTTTCGTCAGTGGCCTCCTGAATGGCAGCGGCGAGGCGTCCGACCTCGGCGCGATCATCCCGGTTGGCTGGCGTGACATGCAGGGCCAGCAGATGGCCCAGCGTATCCACAGCCATATGCAGCTTCGAGCCCCGTTTGCGTTTGGCCCCGTCGTAACCGGCGCGAGGCCCGCTCTCGGGTGTCGAACGCAATGTCCGTCTGTCGAGGATGGCTGCAGTGGGTTCCGGCAGGCGACCGGAAGCCATGCGCAAGACGGCCCGCAGGTCAGATGCCAGTGCTTCGAAGCAGCCTGCCTCCATCCAGCGACGGGATTGCTGATAGACCGCCGACCAGGGCGGCAGATCGTTCGGCATGGCGCGCCAGGTAATCCCGTAGCGGATCACGTAGCGCAACCCGTTGAACAGTTCGCGCAGATCATGCCGCCGCTGTTCCGCGTCCTCTCGCATCAGGACCAGATACGGGACGACCAGAGACCATTCTTCGTCTGATACGTCAGATGGATACGGCTTGCGGGCTTGCGTCATTCAGCATTACTGAACCAATCGCGTACGAAAGTACATAACACCCTCTAGGCGCGCTCGCAGAAACGGGAAAATGGTCCCTGCCTCAATCTCGCGCTTTACCTCGTCGATACTGAGGTCGTCGTAGCGGCCGGAGTCCATGGCCGAGTCGAGATAAAAGGCGATAAAGGTGAGCATGGTAATTTGCATGGTCAACCCCATCCGGAAATCAATGTCATACGAACACACTTCTGGAACAGATAAAAAACAAATAAGCAGTCTGTCCAACATTTAGATGTCTTGTCCCGAAGTTTGATGATGAATCATCTGCGTCTGCAATTCCTCACTTCCCATCTTTTTTGACGGTCTCGATTCTTCATTTCGTTTGTCTGACTTGTATCCCGCGCAAAATTGAGCACAATGGGATACATGTTTTCATTTACGAAACCGTCAAGCATAGAGGGTTCTTCAGTTGGAAAAAGAGAAAGAGTTTTCCCAAAAGAAAGAAAAGCTTAGAGAGATAATTTCTGAGAGTTTGAGGGTTCAGCGCGGAAATGAGAAGATTGAATATATAGATTCCGGCACAGCCTTAGCTGATGCTAAATTTAAACAAAATCATGCGATTTTTGCACGAAGAGGTTGTGGAAAGACTTTATTACTCCATCACTCGGCGCGACAATTATCAGACGACGTAAAATCAATATATCTCAACTGTGAAGACTTTAAAAGACATACGTTCCCAAATGTACTAATTGAAATATTAACGTCTCTGTTTCGCGAAATGAGAAAGAATCAAAAAGGGTGGTTTGGAAGAAAACGGAAGCTAAAAAGTATCTTAGATGATTCGATAAACAAATTAGAAGGAATGAAGATTCGTGATGATACAGAAAGACAGGAGATTAAAGCTACAACAAAGTCTGAGAGTTCTTATGAGGGAGATCTTGGAGTTGAACATTCTGGACTAAAATTGGGTACTAATGCCTCACAAGGTTATTCTTCCGAAATAGAAAGATCATTTGCCATTCATAGAGACAAACTTAGATCATTAGACGAATGGCTTCCCACACTAAAAGAAAACATAAGAGAATTTTTCTCTCTATCAAATACGGTAAAATACATAATAATACAACTTGACGATTTGTACCATCTAAAAAGAATGGACCAAGCATTTATTGTTGATTACATTCATAGGCTATGCAAAGATGTTCCTTTATACTTTAAACTAGCGACACTAAGGCATGCATCTACACTTTATATAGATCGCGACGGTCAGCCCATAGGCGCGCAAGAAAGACATGATTATCAGCCAATAGATATTGACTATACATTCAAAGATTTCAATAGAACGCTTGAACAAAACAAAAATATTTTATTGAAATACGCAGACAAAGCATCCATCAGTGACGACGTAATAGCCACCCTTTTTAAGGGTGAAGGGTTCTCTCGATTGGTAATGGCGGGGGGAGGCGTCCCACGTGACGTACTATCCTTGTTCCTTGAACTTCTTAGCGATTCAAATACAAACAAAAATAAAATAGGAAAAGATGATGTACGAAACTTATCAAAACAAAATTTTGAGCGAAAAATAGACGAACTGAAGCAAGACTCAAAAAAAGAAGAGCAGGGAAAATTATTGAAAGGAATATATATGTTAAAGACATTTTGTCTCGACAAAAAGACAAATATATTTCTCATTTCTGAAAAGTTTCTACAGGAAAATGATTCATGGAGAGAACTAATATATCGACTTCTCGATTACAGGATCATACACAATACGGCATCAGCCATAACGCACAAAACAAAACCCGGAACCTATCAGGCTTTTTCCATTGACATCGGGTGTTACGCTCACTTTAGACAATTAAATGGAAGATTTAACGAGATTGATTTATCTAGCAACGATGTGAAAGATAAAATGAGGTCGTCGCCGATTTTGGACGAGAAATCCTTGGAAAACCTTCGTTCATTAGTTCCACAAAACTCAGAACAGGAACTAAAAAATTCTGGAGAATAATATGTTAGGCCCTGTTAGATCTTGAAATTTTTTTCACATTGTAGGGATGGAAGAAGGAGACGGAACAGGCACTTTTACGGACGAGACGTAGGCGATCTTGCAACCTTTGATTGAGGCGGTTCGCCCAAGGGGCAAGACGTCGCCCCATGATCTGCGGCGTACGATAGTAGCGATCTTCTGGCGTCATGAGAATGGCGCGAAATGGCGGAGTATCCCCACTGAACTGGGTCCGTGGTGGCGGGCGGCACAGCTTTTCATCCGCTGGGCGAAACTGGGTGTGTGGAAACGCCTGCTCGAACTGGTTCAGGAGCGACAAGGAGTGGCGCTCGGAATGACTTTTCTGGATGGCACGAACATCAGAGCTCACTACAAGGCGGCGGGAGCCCAAAAAAAGGGGGCTTTTTCGAAGAGCGAGACCATCGTGAAGCACGTGGCCGCTCTCGCGGCGGCTATGGTACAAAAGTCTGCGTGATCGCTGATGGACATGGAAAAGCCTTCGGTTTTGCGCTGACCCCGGACAGGCTCATGAACTGCCCCTGGCACCAGCCATGCTCGACAGCCTTCCTGCCATTCCTCTGTGGGTAGTGGCGGACAAGGCTACGTGTCGGATGCCTTCCGTGAGCGGATATGGGACATGGGAGCCCGACCGGCCATTCCCGCGAAACGACGCGATGCACCGGTTGCCTGCCTTAAATTGCCGGCATCTTGTCGAGAACCTCTGGGCTTGCCTCAAAAAGTGGCGCGCTGTCGCAACCAGATACGAAAAACTGCAATCTCGTTCCTCGCCGTCATCCATATAGCTACGGCAGCAGACTGGACCACGTGCTAACAGGCCCTAACTATAGCCACATAGCTATCATGAACGTTGGCAGCACGAATGGCTGCTTATCTAATTTTCATGCCGAACAGCCGACATACCGCTTCCCCCCCCATTGCTGCTAGTCGGCTCATGAATTTGAAGCATACTGGCGGCTTGCGCCTCATTTCAGACACGCAGAAGGCTGCTTGGCCATTCGGTAAGCGGACTTATGATCACAAGGAATAAATTATAGTTACCGTGTAGCTTCATGTCGTGGCTATTTAACTATCGCCGCTTGAGAGTAATTATGGTGATTAATGCGTGGTGATTGAAGATAGGATTTTGCAATGTCAGATAGTATAGCGTCTGCTATAATTGGTTTAGTTGGTGCGGTTGTGGGTGGGGGTATATCCGCCTTAACGAATTATCTAATATCAAAGAATACATTGAATCAGTATAAACAAGAGAAATCTTGGGAAGTCCGCAGGGAAGCTTATTCCACCATTATTAACGGTCTAACATTAGCTAAAAACCAAGCCTTGAATATTCTTGAGGGTTATGACCCACACCCAGACGATTGGTGCGCATCTGATAGATATCACGAAATCAAAGGAAAAATGTTTGAGAATCTCAAAATCAGTTATAATGCGTTTCAGAAAAACCGCTTATTCCTTTCCAATGATTTCATCAAAAAATATGAAGCGATGCGGGACAAGATGAATGATGATACAAATTCATTTCCACCAGAAATTGACGAAAACGTTTCCAATACACTTCAGGAGAAAGTTCCGCTTCTAGAAGCGCTGGCGCAAGCCGGTATTCAGTAACGGCTTCTTATATATGCGTGACGCACGGCAGGACTTTGGTTCCGCCTTGTATCTCGATGTGTGCGGGAGGGGGATCGTGCGATCAGAAAACGTCGACACAGAGGCCAGCAATCGCTCTTAAACCCTGCTTGTAGAAGCCCTCTCAGACGCGTCTTTTCCCGGCGATGCCATCAGCCAGCCAATACTCCGTCACAGAGGCTTAGAATGATGACTTCGCCTGCAACCTTGACTCTCATAATGGGTCTGTTCTCCACTTGTTTCAGCCCCGACGAAGATACCATAATGGCTTACGCAGGAGACCGAACCATGGGTTTGGCCTGCACCCGCTCCTTCGGTCGACTTCCCCCCCATTGCCGTCGTTTCCTGCCGGGAAAAGGTGCGGATTTTGGGCGGGTCCGGGGCTTTTAGAGTTAGAGGGCTGCGCGAATTTTCGTGACGGGTTGAGAGGGTGGGAGAGAGTCTCCTGTCCGCCCGTCATGGAGTGTTTCGCCATGGCGACCGCCATTCCCAAAATCAGCCTGAGTTCCTCCCGCGACATCCCGTTCAACCGGCTGGTGCTGTCCCAGTCCAACGTGCGGCGTGTGAAGTCCGGCCTGTCGATCGAGGAACTGGCCCGCGACATCGAGCGCCGCGGCCTGCTGCAGAGTCTGAACGTCCGCCCTGTTCTCGACGACACCGGGGCCGAGACCGGTAGCTATGAAGTGCCAGCCGGTGGACGACGCTTTCGCGCGCTCAAACTGCTGGTGAAGCAGAAGAAACTGGCGAAGACGGCGCCCGTGCCATGCGTGGTGCGCGAGGTTGGATCGGCCATTCTTGCCGAGGATGACTCCCTGGCCGAGAATGTCCAGCGCGTGGCCCTGCATCCGCTGGACCAGTTCCGCGCCTTCCGTGACATGCTGGAGAAGGGGATGTCCGAGGAGGAAATCGCCGCCGCGTTCTTTGTCGCACCGACCGTG